>NZ_MEES01000017.1:0-50089 GCF_001724535.1 Paracoccus sp. SCN 68-21
TAAAGGTGCTGACATGATTCATCCTTTCTGGGAGGATGAATCACAAGCAGACCCCTTTGGGAATCCCATGATTCCGGTTTTTGCAGAAACGCTTTAGGCGACATGCCAAAAAAGACAGGTCCGCCCACCCAGAAAAGGGTGGACGGACCTTCCGTCTTGGCGATTCGGCCTTAGGCTTCGGCGCGGGAGGCGCGCTTGCGCTCGTGCGGATCCAGGTGACGCTTGCGCAGGCGGATGTTCTTGGGCGTGACCTCGACCAGTTCGTCGTCGTTGATATAGGCGATGGCCTCTTCCAGCGACTGGCGGACGGGGGGCGTCAGGCGGACGGCCTCGTCCGTGCCCGAGGCGCGAACGTTGGTCAGCTGCTTGCCCTTGAGCGGGTTCACCTCCAGGTCGTTGTCCCGGCTGTGCTCGCCGATGATCATGCCTTGGTACAGCTGCTCCTGCGCGCCGATGAAGAACTTGCCGCGATCCTCCAGCTTCCACAGGGCATAGGACACGGACACGCCGTTCTCCATGCTGATCAGGACCCCCTGACGGCGGCCCTGGATGGCGCCCTTGTGCGGCGCCCATCCGTGGAAGATGCGGTTCAGCACGCCGTTGCCGCGCGTGTCGGTCATGAACTCGCCCTGATAGCCGATCAGGCCGCGCGACGGCACATGGGCCAGAATGCGCGTCTTGCCGACACCGGCGGGGCGCATGTCGACCAACTCGCCCTTGCGCTCTCCGGTCAGCTTTTCGATGACCACGCCGGTATATTCGTCGTCGACGTCGATGATGACCTCTTCGATCGGCTCCAGACGCTGGCCGTTCTCTTCCTTGTAGATCACGCGCGGACGGCTGATCGACAGCTCGAAGCCCTCGCGGCGCATGTTCTCGATCAGAACGCCCATCTGCAATTCGCCCCGGCCCGACACGACAAAGGCGTCGCCGCCCGGCGTGTCCTCGACCTTGATCGCGACGTTGATCTCGGCTTCCTTCATCAGGCGCTCGCGGATCACGCGCGACTGGACCTTCTTGCCTTCCTGACCCGCCAGCGGGCTGTCATTGATGCCAAAGGTCACGCTGATGGTCGGCGGATCGATCGGCTGCGAGGGCAGGGCCTCCATCACGTCGGGATGGCACAGCGTGTCGGCCACGGTGGCCTTGGCCATGCCCGCGATGGTCACGATGTCGCCGGCCTCGGCCATCTCGATCGGGGTCTGGGTCAGACCGCGGAAGGCCATGATCTTGCTGATGCGGAACTGCTCGATCCGCTCACCGTCGCGGGTCATCGCCTTGAGCGTGTCGCCGGCGCGGGCGGTGCCGGCCTCGACGCGACCGGTCAGCAAGCGGCCCAGGAAAGCGTCGGCGCCCAGGGTGGTCGCCAGCATCTGGAACGGCTCGTTGTTGCGGTTGATCTGCTTGGGCGGCTGGACGTGCTTGAGGATCAGGTCGAACAGCGCGTCCATGTTCTTGCGCTCGCCATCCAGCGTCGCGTCGGCCCATCCGCCGATGCCCGAGGCATAGACATGCGGAAAGTCCAGCTGCTCGTCGCTGGCGCCCAGGTTGGCGAACAGGTCGAACACGTCGTTCAGCGTCTCGTCGGGTTCGGCGGCGGGCTTGTCGACCTTGTTCAGCACGACGATGGGGCGCAGGCCCAGGGCCAGTGCCTTGGAGGTGACGAACTTGGTTTGCGGCATCGGGCCTTCGGCCGCGTCGACCAGCAGGCAGACGCCGTCGACCATCGACAGGATGCGCTCGACCTCGCCGCCGAAATCGGCGTGACCGGGCGTGTCGACGATGTTGATGCGCGTGCCCTTCCACTCGACCGAGGTGGCTTTCGCCAGAATGGTGATGCCCCGTTCGCGTTCGATGTCGTTGCTGTCCATTGCCCGTTCGGCGACGGCCTGATTGTCGCGGAACGACCCCGACTGACGCAGCAGCTGATCCACCAGGGTGGTCTTGCCGTGGTCGACGTGGGCGATGATGGCGATATTGCGGATATCCATGACGGCCTTAATCTTTAGGTTTCGCGGTTGCCCTAGCCGATCAGGCCCAAGAAAGCCAGCCTGCAATTGCGAAGGGCCCCCGGCATTGCTGCCGGGGGCCCCCGCTGTCATGGTTCCGTCACGTCGCGCGGGTCAGGCGCGGCGGCGGGTCAGACCGGACCAGACGCGGCCTGCGTCGCGGTCGGTGCCGCCCCGGATGGCGCCCAGCCATGCGGCCAGACCGGCCACCAGCGACGACACCGCCAGGAACAGGGCCGACCAGACGGCGGCACGACGAGCCGATTCCGCGGCGTCGATGGCGGCGTCCTGCGCCTCCTGCAGGCGCAGCTCGGCCTCGGCCTGCAGCTCCTGGGCGCGCTGTTCGGCGGTGGCCAGGGCTTCATCGGCCTGGGCACGGGCCTCTTCCAGACGGGCCTCGGCCTCGGCGCGCAGCTCCTGGGCCTGGGTCACGGCCTGCTCGACACGGGTGTCGATCTGAGCCGGGGTCAGCTCCGTCCGCGCAGCCAATGCGGCACGCAGATAGTCCAGGTCATCCTCGGGGACCTCGCCGGTGCGCAGCACGGTGCCCAAGATGCCCAGGACCTCGCTGCGGATCGCCTCGTCCGAGAATTGCTGCGGGGCCGCAGCCTCGCTGCGCAGCAGACGGTCGGTGACATAGTCCAGCGGATTGCCGCCCATGTCGCCACCCGCAGCCTTGCCCGCGCCGGTGATCGCACCGCCAGCCAGTTGGCCCACGCCGCTGATCGCGCCGCCCGCCAGCTGACCTGCGCCGCCGACGATGCCGCCGGCCAGCTGGCCGGTGCCCTGCAGGGCGCCGCCGACAGCCGCGCCGGTCGCCTCGACCGCGGTGCTGGCCGCGTTACCCGCCGCACGCACGCCGGAGGACAGCGCGCCCGCCGCCAGGATGCCGGTCAGGATCATGCCGATGGCCCACACGGTAAGGCCATGGACGCCGTCACGGGCCTCGGTCTCGTCCTCGGAGGCCATGCCGCGACGACGCATGCGCCCCGCCACATAGCCGCCCAGACCATACACCGCGACCATCGACACAAAGGCGAACAACCCGGTCAGGATCAGGGCGAAGGTGCCCAGACCCTGACCGGGTTCCGCCGAAACCGACCCCAGCCCGATGGCTGCGGTAAAGCCGGTGAACACGACCGAGGCGCCCGCCGCAATCGCGGCTCCGGCCAGGATCGAGGCCCAGTCCACATGCCCGCGGGGGGCTGAACCGGCTGTTTCGAGGGGTTCGTTCATCCCCGTGGGCTCAGCGCAGGCCGAGGAACGACAGGACGAACAGGACGACGACGATCAGGCCGACGATGTAGATGATCGAGTTCATGGCAATTTTCCCTTTGCTTTGGACGTCCGTCACCGCGTTTGTCGCGGCGAGGTGACGCATCTGCCAGCAAACGGGCCAATGCGCGCCCAAGTTCCCTTGGCGGCTGGAAAATTTCGGGCCGTTCAGGCAGGACGGGTGGCGGTCGCCCGCGCGCGGGCCAGCCAGCCAAGGCCGCCCTGCGTGGTTCGGGCCGGTGCATATTCAGCCGAAACCCAGCCGCGATAGCCCCAGTCGTCCAGCGCCTCGAACAGGGCCGGGTGGTCCAGATCACCGTGATCAGGCTCGTGCCGACCGGGGCTGCCCGCGATCTGGATGTGGCGCACCAGCGGCGCCACCTTGCGCCAGCAGGCCAGCATGTCGCCGGTGATCGCCTGCGCGTGATAGGTGTCCAGTTGCAGCCCCAGATTGGGCGCGGCGATCCGGTCGATGATGTCGATGGCCAGATCGTAATCGGCCAGGAAATAGCCCGGCACCTCGGTGCGGTTGATCGGCTCGATCGTCAGGCTGGCATGGGGCGCGCGTTCGGTGGCCCATGCCAGGTTCGCGACAAAGGTCGCCTGCGCCTCAGCGCCCTCGGCGCGTCCGGCCATGATGTGGATGTGGCGCGCGCGCAGCACCTGCGCCACGCGCAGGCTGCGTTCGAAATCGCGGCGAAAGCGGTCCTCCAGGCCCGGCACGGCGGCGAAACCGCGCGGGCCCCCCGCCCAGTTCGGGGGCGGTGCATTGATCAGCACGATCTCCATCCCCGACGCGACCGAGGCGCGATACAGCTCGGGGGCGGCGATGTCATAGGGAAACAGGATCTCGACCCCCTCGAAGCCCGCCTCGGCAGCGGCGGCAAAGCGGTCCAGCATCGGTATTTCGGTGAACAGCGTGGTCAGGTTGGCAGCAAATCGCGGCATCACGGCTCCAGCGCAAAGACCTGCCCGCCCGAACGGATACCCGCCCGGCCATCCGGCCCGATTTCGGCGGCCGCGGCCAGCCGGTAGAAGGTCTTGCGGTCGATCAGCGCCTCCAGCCCACGGCGGATGTGGACATAGGGGCGCGGCGCATCGGCCGTGCCGCGCACCGTGATCGCATGATCCGGCCCCGCCGTCACCCGGTCACCCACCGTCGTGGTGAACGTGATGGCATCGGGCGCGATATCGGCATCGGTCGCCAGAAAGGGCGCGTCCTCGACCCGGATGCCGATCTTTTCCACCGGAGAGACCAGGAAGAACCGGTCCCCCTCGCGCTTCAGGATGCCCGCGAACAGGCGGACCAGCGCCGGGCGCCCGATGGGCGTGCCGTCATGGACCCAGGTCCCGTCGGCGCGGATCACCAGGTCCATCTCTCCGCAATAGGGCGGGTTCCACAGATGGACCGGGGCTGGTCCGCCCTTGGCGGCAATGGCCGCGGCCTGGGCCAGACCTTCGGGGCTCACGCTTTTGTCACCGTTTTCCGCCATTCGATCTGGTCGCCTCTGGTTGGACTGCCTATGGTTGCCCTTAAACCAGCGCGGGGGCAATGTCATGACGTCGGACGAAATTCTGGTGCAAGAGGTTCAGGCCCTGGCCGCCCGCCTGTCGGATGCCCGCGCCAGCACCGAGCGCCGCTTCGTGGGCCAGCACGATGTCGTCGAACAGGTTCTGGCCGCCATCCTGGCCGGCGGGCATGCCCTGCTGATCGGCCAGCCGGGCTTGGGCAAGACGATGCTGGTCGACACGCTGTCGACCGTGCTGGGCCTGGACAGCGCCCGCATCCAGTTCACCCCCGACCTGATGCCCGCCGATATCCTGGGCTCCGAGGTGCTGGACGCGCTGCCCGATGGCAGCCGGGCGTTCCGCTTTATCGAGGGGCCGGTCTTTACCCAGCTGCTGATGGCGGATGAGATCAACCGCGCCAGCCCCCGCACCCAATCCGCCCTGCTGCAGGCCATGCAGGAGCGAGAGGTCACCATCAGCGGCCAGCACCGCCCCCTGGGCCGCCCCTTCCACGTCCTGGCCACCCAGAACCCGATCGAGCAGGAGGGCACCTATCCGCTGCCCGAGGCGCAATTGGACCGGTTCCTGCTGCAGATCGACGTCGATTACCCGGACCGCGACACCGAACGCCAGATCCTGATGGCCACGACGGGCCTTGAAGATGACACGCCGCACGCGGCCTTTACCCCCGACCAGCTGATCGCGGCACAGCGCCTGATCCGCCAGATGCCGGTCGGAGAGGCCGTGGTCGAGACGATCCTGGACCTGGTCCGCGCCGCCCGCCCCGGCGCGCCCGAGGCTGCGCCTTACGTCACCGACGCGCTGACCTGGGGGCCGGGGCCGCGCGCCGCGCAGGCGCTGATGCTGGTCACTCGCGCGCGCGCCGTGCTGAACGGGCGCTATGCGCCGACGCTGGACGATGTGGCGGCGATGGCCGCGCCGGTGCTGCGCCACCGGATGGCGCTGTCCTTTGCCGCCCGCGCCCGCGGAGAGACGGTCGATGCCGTGATCGCCCGCCTGCTGGACGACCGCATCGGGACGCGTCGCGCCGCATGAGCGTCACGCCCTCCGATCTGCGCGCACGGGCCGAAGCCGCCGCGGGGCATCTGCCCGGCCTGATCCTGTCGGCGGAACGGCTGGCGGCGCTGGTCGCGCCCGGCGCGCACGGGTTGCGCCGCGCCGGTCCGGGAGAGGATTTCTGGCAGTACCGCCCGGCAGGCGTGGGCGACGGGGCCCGCAACATCGACTGGCGCCGATCGGGCCGGTCGGACACGCAATTCGTGCGCGACCGCGAGGCGCAGACAGCGCAGTCTGCCGCGATCTGGCTGTCGCGGGGCGCGGGGATGGATTTCACCGGCGGGCCTGACCGCCCGACCAAGGCCGCGCGCGGTCAAGTCCTGGCGCTGGCTTTGGGCATGCTGATGCTGCGCGGGGGCGAAAAGGTCGGCCTTCTGGGCCAACCCGCCCGCGCCGGCCGCATCCAGGCCGACCGCCTGGCCGAGGCGCTGGCGATGCCCGCGCCGGATGCGGGGGACGCACCCGCGCCTGCGCTGCGCCCGAACCTGCGGGTGGTGATCCTCAGCGATTTTCTGACCGATCCGGCCTGGGTCGCGGCGCTGCTGGCACAGGCGGCGGGGCTGGGGGGCACCGGGCTGATGATCCAGATCCTGGACCCGGACGAGGCGCATTTCCCCTATGACGGCGCGGTCGAGTTCCGCTCGGGCAGCCTGCGCCATGACAGCCGCGATGCGGGCGGGCTGCGCGCGGCCTATCTGGCGCGGCTGGCCGAACGGCAGGCCTGGCTCTCTGAGCAGGCGCAGCGGGCGGGCTGGGGCTTTGGCACGCACCTGACCGATACGGACCCGGCGCAGGCGCTCAGCTGGGCGTGGCAGGCCCTGGGGCAGGGGGCGCGCTGATGTTGGTCCTGGGACCTTTGGGGTTCGCGGCGCCCTGGCTGCTGGCGGCGCTGATCGCGCTGCCGGTGCTGTGGGTGATCCTGCGGGCGATGCCGCCCGCGCCGCGGCGCATCGTCTTTCCGGGGGTCGCGCTGTTGGCGGGACTGGCCGACCGCGCGCCGGTCGCCACGCGCACGCCCTGGTGGCTGCTGCTGATCCGGCTGGCGGCGGTCGCGGCGCTGATCCTGGCCTTTGCCGGGCCGGTCTGGCGCCCGGCGGTGCAGGCCCCCGCCGACGGCCCGCTGCTGGTGGTGATGGATGCGGGCTTTGCCGCCGCCCCCGATTGGGCCGCCCGCCAGAGCCGGGCCGAGGTCGCGCTGACCCAGGCCGCCGCCGCCGGGCGCCCCGCTGCGCTGCTGATGGCCGATGGCCGTGACGGGCAGGGGGCGCTGACCTTCCGCCCCGGCGATGCCTGGCTGTCGGCCCTGCGCGGCGCGCAGCCGCAGCCCTGGTCCACGCGCCTGCCCGGTGATCCCACTGCCGCACTGGCGGATGCGCCGCAGGGTTCGCTGTCCACGCTGTGGCTGACGGACGGGACCGGTCATGCGAACCGCGCGTCCTGGCTGGCCGCGCTGAATGATCGTGGCCCGGTGACCGTGGTACCGCCAGCGCGGCCTCTGCGTACGCTGACGCTGGCTGGGGGCGAGACGCCGTCGCTGACGCTGCACGCGACCGATGACGCGGCGCCTGCGGTGCAGGCCATCGGCCCCGACCCGCAGGGCATCGAACGCGCGCTGGCCAGCCTGACGCCCGGCGATGCCGTGACCCGCAACGGGCTGCGTCTGCGCCCCGTGGCCATTGACCTGCCGCCCGAATTGCGCAACCGCATCACCCGCTTTCAGATCGAGGCTGAGACCCATGCCGGCGCCGTCGTCCTGGCCGATGACCGGGTGCGCCGCCGCAAGGTGGCCCTGGTCGGCGATCCGCTGGCCGAGGGGCAGCAGCTGCTGGCCCAGACCCATTACCTGCGCCAGGCCCTGGCCCCCACGACCGATCTGGTCGAGGGCACGCTTGGCGATGTGCTGGACACCGCGCCCGACGTGATCGTGCTGGCCGATCAGGTCCAGCTGGCCGAGACGGCCGAGCTGACCGATTGGGTGGGTCAGGGGGGCCTGCTGATCCGCTTTGCCGGGCCGCGCATGGCCGGATATGACCGCCTGTCCGATGAGCCGCTGCTGCCCGTGGCGCTGCGCCAGGGCGGGCGCGACATCGGCGGTGCGCTGTCCTGGGGCGACCCGCGCGGACTGGCGCCCTTCCCCGAGGACGGGCCCTTTGCCGGGCTGGCCATCCCCGACGACGTGACCGTGCGCGCCCAGCTTATGGCCCAGCCCGCCCCCGATCTGGCGGGCAAGACGCTGGCGGCGCTGTCGGACAACACGCCGCTGGTGACCCGCGACAGGCTGGGCCAGGGGCAGGTTGTGCTGATCCATGTGACCGCCAATGCGGAATGGTCCAGCCTGCCGCTGTCGGGCCTGTTCCTGCAGATGATGGAGCGGCTGGTCGCCACCGCCCGCCTGTCGCCCACCGATGCCGCGCCTCAGGACCGTGCCCAGCCCTTCTGGACGCCCGAGATCGTGCTGGACGGCTTTGGCCGCCCGTCTGAGGCGCAGGGCCTGTCCCCCGTGCCCGCCGCCGATCTGGAGCAGGGCCCCGGCCCCGACCGCCCCGCCGGGATCTATGCCGCGGGCGAGAGGCGGCAGGCGCTGAACGCGGGCGGGCCCTTCGTGCTGGCCGATTGGCCCGGTGCCACGGTCGAGGCCACAAGCACGACCCCCGGCCGCGATCTGCGCGGCGCGCTGCTGGCGGCGGCGGTGCTGCTGATGGGGCTGGATGCGGTGGGCTCGGCCTGGCTGGGGCGGGGCAGGGTTCGCGGCGCGGCGGCGGCGGCGCTGATGGCGCTGACGCTACTGCCCGGCCCCCGGGCGCAGGCGCAGGAGCTGGACCCGCAGCTGATGCAGGCGGCATCCGAGGTGGCGCTGGCCTATGTCGTGACGGGCGATGCGCGCATCGACACAGCATCGGAACAGGGGCTGGCGGGCCTGTCGCAGGCCCTGCGCAGCCGCACCTCGGTCGAGCCGGGGGCGCCCATCGGCGTCGATCTGGACCGCGATGACCTGTCGCTGCTGACCTTTCTGTACTGGCCGATCACCGAGGCGCAACCCGCGCCCGGTCCGCGCGCCTATCTGCGGCTGAACGCGTTCCTGCGGTCGGGGGGGATGATCCTCTTCGACACGCGCGACGGCGATATCGCGGGCGTGGGCGGGCCGGACATGTCGCAGGCGCTGCGCCGTCTGGCGGCCCCCCTGGACATCCCGCCGCTGGCCCCGGTGCCCGACGATCACGTCCTGACCCGCACCTTCTATCTGCTGGAGGATTTCCCGGGCCGCTGGCAGGGCAACCCGGTCTGGCTCGAGGCCCCCACCACCACCGCCCAGGCCGAGGCGGGTGTCCCCTTTCGCCAGCTGAATGACGGGGTCAGCCCGGTCGTCATCGGCGGCAACAGCTGGTCCGAAGCCTGGGCGCTGGACGAAAACGGCTATGCCGCCTATCCCATCGGCCAGGGCTGGGAGGGGGACCGCCAGCGCGAGATGGCCGTCCGCTTTGGCGTGAACCTGATCATGTATGTGCTGACCGGGAACTACAAATCCGACCAGGTGCATGTGCCCGCCCTGCTGGACCGCCTGGCGACCGAAGAGAGGTTGGCCCCATGACGCAGATCCGTTTCGACCCGGCCCTGCCCTGGTGGGCCATCGCGGTGCTGGCGGGGCTGGCCGCGCTGGTCGCGGGCTTTGCGCTGTGGCGCGGGCTGCAGGGCTGGGCGTGGCGGGGGCTGGCGGCGCTGGCCGCCTGCGCGGCGCTGGCGGGGCCTGCGCTGGAACGCGGCACACGCGCGGCGCTGTCCGATATCGTGGTGCTGCTGGACGACCGCTCCTCCAGCCAGCAATTGCCGGGCCGTCCCGCGCAGGTCGATCAGGCCGTGGCCGATCTGTCGTCCCAGATCGCGGCCCTGCCGGGGACCGATCTGCGCCGCGTGACCCTGGGCGACGGAGAGGACGGCACCGCGCTGGCCACCGCCCTTTCACGCGCCATCGCGGCCGAGCCCGAGGCGCGGCTGGCCGGGGTGATTGCGGTTACCGACGGGCGGCTGCATGACGCGCCCCAGCTGCCGCAGGGCCTGCCCGCGCCGCTGCATGTGCTGCTGACCGGCCAGCCCGATGACTGGGACCGCCGTCTGGTGATCGAGGAGGCCCCCGCCTTCGGCCTGATCGACCAGGAGGTCACCATCCGCCTGCGCGTCGAGGATCAGGGCACCGTCCCGGAGGCCAGCCGCACCGGCAGCGTGGCCCTGCGCCTGTCCGTCGATGGCGAGGACGAACAGACCTTTGCCGTGCCGATGAACACCAGCCTGACCCTGCCGGTGATCCTGGGTCATGCGGGCCAGAATGTCGTGCAGATCGCCCTGGACACCGCGCCCGGAGAGCTGACCGACCGCAACAACGCCGCCGCCGTCAGCATCAATGGCGTGCGCGACCGCCTGCGCGTGCTGCTGGTCTCCGGAGAGCCGCATGCGGGGGAACGGACCTGGCGCAACCTTCTGAAATCGGATGCGGCGGTCGATCTGATCCATTTCACCATCCTGCGCCCGCCCGACAAATTCGACGGCGTCCCGGTCAGCGAGCTGTCGCTGATCGCCTTTCCCACGCGAGAGCTGTTCCTGGAGCGGATCGACGATTTCGACCTGATCATCTTTGACCGCTACAGCGTGCGGGGCATCCTGCCGCCCGAATATTACATGAACATCGCCCGATACGTGGAGGAGGGCGGCGCGATCCTGGTGTCCGCCGGGCCCGAGATGGCCTCGGTCGAGAGCCTGCACCTGTCGCCCCTGGGCCGCATCCTGCCCGCGCGCCCCACCGGCCGCGTGATCGAGGAGGCGTTCCTGCCCCGCCTGACCGATGAGGGCCGCCGCCACCCGGTCACCGCGGGCCTGGGCGGGCCGGACCCGGACGCCCCGGATTGGGGACGCTGGCTGCGCATGTCGCAGGTAACGCCCACCGGCGACGCGCAGGTCGCGATGACCGGGGCCGAGGACGCGCCGCTTCTGGTGCTGGACCGCGTGGGCGAGGGGCGCGTGGCGCTGCTGACCTCCGATCAGGTCTGGCTCTGGGGGCGCGGCTTCGAGGGCGGCGGACCGCAGCTGGAGCTGCTGCGCCGCATCGCCCATTGGTCCATGAAAGAGCCGGAGCTGGAGGAGGAGGCCCTGCTGGCCGATATCCGCGACGGGCTGGCGGTGACCTTCACCCGCCGCACGATGCAGGACGCCGCCGGCCCGCTGCAGGTCACCGCGCCCGACGGGTCGGTCACGCCCGTGCCGCTGGTGCCCGACGGGCCGGGGCGGTTCGTGGCCGACTGGACCGCGCCAGAGCCGGGGCTGTATCGGCTGGCCGATGGCGACATGCGCCGCGTCCTGGCGCTTGGCCCCGCGGCGCCCCGCGAATTCGAGGAGACGGTGGCCGACGCCCCACTGCTGGCCCCGCTGATCGAGGCCAGCGGCGGCAGCGTCCAGCGCCTGTCCGACGGCATCCCCGACCTGCGCCAGGTCCGCGCGGGCCGGGCCGCCAGCGGCAGCGGCCTGGGCGGCCCGTGGATCGGCGTCACGCCCCGCGACGCGGCCACCGTGACCGGACTGGAGCGGCGGCCCCTGCTGCCCGCATGGGTCTGGCTGGCGCTGGTGGCGGGTCTGATCCTGACCGGCTGGCTGGCCGAGGGCCGCCGCCGCGCGGCCTGACGCTTGCCATCCGACGCCCCGGTTGGTAACCCCGACGAAACCGTCTCAAGGAACGCAAATGGCTGACGACACGCGCAATCCCGCCCCCTATACCGAGGCTGACCTGTCGCTGATCAAGCGGATCATCCCCCACCGCTATCCCTTCCTGTTCATCGACAAGGTGCGCGACATCGTGCCGTTCGAAGGCGCCGTCGGCATCAAGAACGTCACCGCCAACGAGCCGCATTTCCAGGGCCATTTCCCCAACCACCCGATCATGCCCGGCGTGACCATCATCGAGGCGATGGCCCAGACTGCCGCCGTCGTGGTGGGCATCAGCATGAACGTCATCGACGAGGAAATGCAGACCTATTTCATGGGCATCGACAACTGCAAGTTCCGCCGCATGGTCGTGCCCGGCGACGTCCTTGAGCTGCATTGCCGCGCGATCCGCGGCGGCGGCAAGATCTGGAAGTTCGAGGGCAAGGCCATGGTCGACGGCCAGCTGTGCGCATCGGCGGAATACACCGCGATGATGGCCCGCAAGGATGGCTGATGCCCTGATCCACCCTTCGGCCGTGATCGAGCCCGGCGCCGAAATCGGCGCGGGCGTCACGATCGGCCCGTTCTGCGTGGTCGGACCCAAGGTCCGGCTGGCGGACGGGGTGGAGCTGAAATCCCATGTCGTCGTCACCGGCGACACCTCGGTGGGCGAGGGGACGGTGATCTTTCCCTTCGCCAGCATCGGAGAGGTCCCCCAGGACCTGAAGTTCAAGGGCGAAGATGTCCGCCTGGAGATCGGCGCCCGCAACCGCATCCGTGAATACGTGACGATGAACCCCGGCACCGCCGGCGGCGGCAGCGTCACCACTGTGGGCGATGACGGGCTGTTCATGGCCTCCAGCCATGTCGGCCACGACTGCCGCATCGGCGACCGGGTGATCCTGGCCAACAGCGTGGCCATCGCCGGCCATTGCGTGCTGGAGGATGACGTGATCGTGGGCGGTCTGTCGGGTGTGCACCAATGGGTGCGCATCGGGCGGGGTGCGATGATCGGCGCGGTGACGATGGTGACCGCCGACGTGATCCCCTATGGCCTGGTGCAGGGCCCGCGCGGGCATCTGGACGGGCTGAACCTGGTGGGCCTCAAGCGGCGCGGTGCGACCCGCGCCGATATCGCGGCGCTGCGCGCGCTGCTGGCTGATCTGGGCACCGGATCGTTCCGCGATACCGCGCGCGGCCGTGCCGAGGCGCAGGTGACGGGGATGGAGCGCGACGTGCTGGACTTTATCCTGGGCCCCTCCGACCGCAGCTTTCTGGCGCCGCGCCCGGAATGAGCCGCATCGCCCTTATCGCGGGACAGGGCCTGCTGGCCCCCGCCGTCGCCGCCTGCCTGGACGACCCGCTGATCTACGCGCTGGAGGGGTTCGCCCCCGGAGGGCTGTCCGCGACCCCGTTCCGGTTGGAGCGGCTGGTCCCGTTCCTGGACGATCTGCACGACCGGGGCGTGTCCCGCGTGGTCTTTGCCGGGGCGATCCGCCGCCCGCGCCTGGACCCCGAGGCATTCGATCCGCGCACCGCGCAGCTGGTGCCCCGGATCTTGATGGCGATGCAGTCGGGGGACGACGCGGCCCTGAGAACTGTCCTCGACATCTTCGAGGAAAACGACCTTACTATTTGTTCCATAAGCGAAATCGCGCCTGACCTTATTCCCGCTGCGGGAGTTCTGACCGGCCAGCCCAGTGATGCCGACCGCCGCGACATTCGTCGCGCCGCGCAGATCCTGGCGCAGACCGGGCTCCTGGATCTGGGGCAGGGCGCGGTGGTGGCGCAGGGCCTGTGCCTGGCGCTGGAGACGCTGCCCGGCACAGCCGCCATGCTGAAATTCGCGGCCCGCCATGCCGATTTGCGCCCCAACCCCAAGGGCGCGCGGGGCGTGTTGTTCAAGGCGCCCAAGCCGGGTCAGGACCTGCGCATCGACCTGCCGACGCTTGGCCCCGACAGCGTCGATCAGGCGGCGGCGGCCGGTCTGGCGGGGCTGGCCTGGGCGGCGGGGCAGGTGATCCTGCTGGACCGGGCCGAGATGGTGCGGCGCGCGCAGGCAGCCGGGCTGTTCCTCTGGGCGGTCGACGCGTCCGAGGTCGCCCAGGGCTGAAAAACGCTGGCCCTTTGCGCGCGTCCCCCCTACCCATGACGAGAGATCGAAAAGGCGGCACGGCATGCGTTACTTCCTGATCGCGGGCGAGGCTTCGGGCGACCAGCTGGGCGCCGCCCTGATGGAGGGGCTGCGCCACCTGGACCCCGAGGCCACGTTCCTGGGCGTCGGCGGCCCGGCCATGACGCCCCTGGGCCTGACCAGCCTGTTCCCGATGGATGAGCTGTCCATCATGGGCATCTGGGAGGTTCTGCCGAAATACCGCCACCTGAAACGCCGCATCGCCCAGACCGCGCAGGCGGTGATCGACGAGGCCCCAGACGTTCTGATCACCATCGACAGCCCCGATTTCGGCCTGCGCGTGGCGCGCCTGGTCCGCGCGCAGCGGCCCGATCTGCGCACGGTGCACTATGTCGCGCCGTCGGTCTGGGCCTGGCGGCCGGGGCGGGCGCTGAAGATGGCGCAGGTGATCGACCACGTCCTGGCCATCCTGCCCTTCGAGCCACCGCTGATGCAGGCCGCCGGCATGACCTGCGATTTCGTGGGCCATCCGGTGGCCACCGCCGATGTGGCCGGCCCCGATCAGGCGCAGCTGTTCCGCAACGCGCATGGTATCGCGCCCGACGCGCCGGTGGTCCTTTGCCTGCCCGGATCGCGGCGCGGAGAGGTCACGCGCCTTGGCCCCCGCTTTGACGAGGCGCTTATCCGTCTGCGCGACCGCGTGCCCGAGATTCGCGTGGTCCTGCCCACGGTGCCGGGAGTGTCGGGGCTGATCCGCGACATGACCCGCCGCTGGCCCACCGCCCCCATCGTGATCGAGGAACCGGATGAGAAACGCGCGGCCTTTGCCGCAGCCGATCTGGCGCTGGCGGCGTCAGGCACCGTCAGCCTGGAGCTGGCGGCCAGCCGCATCCCCATGGTCATCGGCTATGACATGGCGCCGCTGTCACGTCTGATCGTGGGGGTGATGCTGCGCACCGATACGGTCACGCTGGTCAATCTGGTCAGCGACACGCGCGCCGTGCCCGAGTTTCTGGGGTCGCGCTGCCAGCCCGGCCCCCTGGCCCTGGCGCTGCAGGACGCGCTGGAGGACCCGCGCCTGCGCGGTGCGCAGCTGGACGCGATGGACCTGACCATGGACCGTCTTGGCAAGGGTGGTGAGGCGCCGGGCCTTCGCGCGGCGCGCTCGGTCCTTCAGGCGATCACAGCACCGCGGTGACGATGATCTCGACCTTGTAGTCGGGGGTCGCCAGCGCCGATTCGCCGGTCGCGCGGGCGGGGGCGTGGCCCTGGGGCACCCAGGCATCCCAGACGGCGTTCATCTCGGCGAATTCGGCCATGTCGGCCATCCAGATCTGGGCCGAGACGATGCGCGTCTTGTCGGTGCCCGCCTGCGCCAGCAGCGCGTCGATCTGGGACAGGATCGCGGTCGTCTGATCCGTGATCGAGGTGCCGGGCTCTCCGACCTGGCCCGCCAGAAAGACGAAACCGTTGGCGATGACCGCCTGGCTCATCCGGGTGCCGGTTTCCAGGCGCTTGATATCGGTCATGATGCTCTCCTTTGGCGATATGCGGGCGGACGCTATACGGGGGCGGCAGGGGCGGCAAGCCGGGTTGCGGGCGTTCCGGTTGCGTTCTATCCTGGGGCCATGTCCGACCTGTCCCCCTTGCCCGCCATGCCCGGCCAGCGCCTTGCGCGTGGAACGGGCCGTCTGCTGCGCAGCCTGGATCACGCGGTGCTGACCGAATTCAGCCCCGTCCGGGGCCTGCGCGTGGACCTGATCAGCCTGGGCCCCAAGGGAGAGCTGTGGGTGATCGAATGCAAAAGCGGCCGCGCCGATTTCCGCGCCGACCGCAAATGGCAGGGCTATCTGGATTGGTGCGACCGCTATTTCTGGGCGGTGGATGGCGATTTTCCCGTCGATCTGCTGCCCGACGATACGGGCCTGATCCATGCCGATGCCTTCGGCGCCGAGATCACCCGCATGGCCCCCGAACACCGCCTGTCCGCGCCGCGCCGCACCAAGGTGCAGCGCGATTTCGCCCGCGCGGCGGCGCTGCGCCTGCAGGTGCTGTGCGACCCCGAGGCGCTTATCGCCGGGGCTTCTTAGGCTTGCCGCCCTGACCCACGGCGCGGGCGGCCTCGGCGGCGGCCATCAGCTCCTCGGCGATCTCGGTCGCCTCCTCGGGGTCGAAATCCATCGGCAGGTCCACGCCCTCGCCCTGCACATAGATCCGCACCATGCCCAGGTCGGTCGGCCCGATCTGGATGTTCGCGGTGATGTCGCTTTCGCTGTTGATGCCCATGGCCTGTCCTTTCGCGTTGAAACTTTCTGTATCCCGGACGCGATTTCGCGGCAAGCGGGGCTTGCATGCCGCGTCCGACGGGGCTAAAGAACCGCCCTGTGCCGCCTTAGCTCAGTTGGTTAGAGCGCTAGATTGTGGATCTAGAGGTCACCCGTTCGAGACGGGTAGGCGGTACCACCTTCCTCTCAGATTTTCTGCAGTGCAGCATCTTGCATACCGTGCACGGTCCTGAAACCATGCCCTTCTGTCATGGGAGGACTTGCGATGGGCCTGCTGGGAATTTTCCTGTCCCTGATCTTGCTGATGTACTTGGCCTATCGGGGGATCAACGTGCTGATCCTGGCGCCCGCGCTGTCGCTGCTGGCAGTGGCGATGTCGGGGGGCCTGCCGATCCTGGCGACCTATACGCAGGTCTTCATGGGGTCGCTTGGCGGCTATGTCATCACCTATTTCCCGCTGTTCCTGCTGGGCGCGATCTTTGGCAAGGTCATGGCCGACAGCGGGGCCGCGCGCGCCATTGCGGAATGGATCGTGGACCGGCTTGGCGCCGATCGCGCCGTTCTGGCGGTGGTGCTGTCCTGCGGGGTGCTGACCTATGGCGGCGTGTCGTTGTTCGTGGTGGCCTTCGCGGTCTATCCCATCGCCAACGCGCTGTTTCGCCGCGCCGACATCCCCAAACGTCTGCTGCCGGCGGCCATCGCGCTTGGGTCCTTCACCTTCACAATGACCGCGTTCCCGGGCACGCCCGCGATTCAGAACGCGATCCCGATGCCGTTCTTTGGCACCAATGTCTTTGCCGCGCCGCTGTTCGGCCTGCTGGCCGGGGTGATGATGCTGGCGGGCGGCACGATGTGGCTGAACCGCCGCGCCCGCAGCGCCGGGGCCGAGGGCTATGGCGACCACTCTGCCACCGCCGCCGACGCGACCCTGCCCGAGGATGCCGACCTGCCGCCCTTTGCGCTGGCGGTCCTGCCGGTGGTGTCGGTGATCGTGCTCAACGCGGTGCTGACCTGGTTCGTCTTTCCCACCATGACCGCAGATTACCTGGCCCAGCCCGAATACGGAGAGACGGACTTGTCCGCCGTGGCGGGCATCTGGGCGATCATCGTATCGCTGGTGGTGTCGATCCTGCTGGCCATCGGGCTGAACTGGCGGCGTTTCACCGACCTGCGCGAAAGCGTGAATGCCGGGACGATGGGCTCTCTGCTGCCGATCTTCAACACCGCGTCCGAGGTGGGATATGGCGCTGTCATCGCCTCTCTGCCGGCCTTTGCGCTGATCCGGGACGTGGTGCTGGGCCTCTTTCCGGGCAATCCGGTCGCGTCGCTGGCGGTGGCGGTGAACGTGCTGGCGGGCATCACCGGCTCGGCCTCGGGGGGGATGTCCATCGCGCTGAACACGCTTGGCGAACAGTTCGCCGCGATGGGGCAGGCCCAGGGCATCAGCATGGAGCTGATGCACCGCGTCACGGCCCTGTCCTCGGGCGGGTTCGACGCGCTGCCCCATAACGGCGCGGTCATCACCCTGCTGGCGATCACCGGGCTGACCCACAAGAAAAGCTATGCCGACATCTTCGTCGTCGCCGTGGCGATCCCGCTGCTGGCGCTGATCACCGTGATCGTGCTGGGCACGATCTTCTAGCGATAGCCCTGGGCCTGCAGCTCGAACAGCTCCTTGTAGCGGCCGGGCCGGGCGACCAGTTCGGCATGGCTGCCCTGGTCCTGAACGCGCCCGCCCTCCAGCACGATGATCCGGTCGGCCATCCGCACCGATGAGAACCGGTGAGAGATCAGCAGCGCCGTCCGCCCCGCCGTCAGGTCGCGGAACCGCAGGAACACCTCATATTCCGCCCGCGCGTCCAGCGCGGCGGTGGGCTCGTCCAGCACCAAGAGCTGCGCGTCTCGCATATAGGCGCGGGCGATGGCCAGCTTCTGCCATTCCCCGCCCGACAGGTCCAAGCCGCGGGCAAAGCGCTTGCCAACCATCTGGTCATACCCCTTGGGCAGCTTGGCGATGACCTGATCGGCCAGCGAGCGTTCGGCGGCGGCCACGATGCGGGGGCGGTCATCGCGGGCGTCGATCCGGCCGATGGCGATGTTCTCTGCCGCCGTCACGGCATAGCGCACGAAATCCTGAAAGATTACGCCCACCGTGCCACGCAGCTGGTCCAGATCATAATCGCGCAGGTCGCGCCCATCCAGCGTGATGCGGCCTTCGTCGGGGTCATAGAGACGCGCCAGCAGCTTGACGATGGTGGTCTTGCCCGCGCCGTTTTCGCCCACCAGCGCCACCGTTTCGCCCGCGCGCAGGTCCAGCGTCATGCCGCGGATCGCCCAATCGTCGCGGCCCGGATAGCGGAAGCCCACATTCTCGAACCGGAACCCCTGCGCGATGGGCTGCGGCACCGGCAGGGGGGGCGCGGGGCTGGCGATGGCGGGGATGGCGGTGAAGAAATCGAACAGGTCGTCCAGATACATCGCCTGTCCCGCCATGCTGGAGAACCCGGCAAGCAGCCCCTCCAGCAGCCCCCGCAGGCGCAGGAAGCTGCCCGACAGGAAGGTCAGATCGCCGATGGACAGCTGCCCCGTCAGGGTGCGCGCAATGATCCACAGAAAGGCCGTGTAATAGGCCAGCGTGCCAAGGGCCGTCAGCACCGCCATGACCGACAGCTGGCGCCGCTGGATCACCCGGTTCTCCAGATAGAACCGCCGGGCCAGTGTCAGATATCTGTCGCGCAGCCAAGGGCTTAGGCCGAATATCTTGACCTCTTTCGCGGTTTCGGCCGTGGCCGCGATCATGCGCAGGTAATCGCGTTCGCGCCGGTCGGCGGCGCGGGCGTGGTTCAGCGCATAGGTGCGGGCGTTGAAATGCATCTCTCCCATCAGGGACGGGATCAGCGCCAGCGCCAGCAGCACCACCAGCCAGGGGTTGTAGACCACCAGACCCACGCCAAAGCTGAGGACCGTGACGGTATCCTGCATCTGCTGCATCAGTTGGTTCAGCAGCGGGATGCGCCCCATCGTCTGGCGCCGCGCGCGGTCCAGACGGTCCTGAAAGCTGGCATCCTCGAACGAGGCCAGATCCAGACCCGCCGCATGGTCCATCAACCGGATCGAGATGTCGATCACCAGCTTTTCCTGCAGCAGCGCATCGACATAGGCGACAAGACGGCCCAGCACGTCCTGCGCTACGGCCAGGCCCAGCTCCACCGCGACCAGCACCATCAGCGGGTCGGCTAGCCCGCTGGACCACCAGCCCGACAGCGTGTCGGGGCCGCCCGAGGCCGACAGGGCCACGACCTGGTCGATGATCAACTTGCCGACCCACAGCATCGCCACCGGCACCAGCGCCCGGATCAGGCGCAGCGCGATCATCGCCATGGTCAGCGCGGGGCTGGCCCGCCAGACCATGACCAGAAACGGGGGGATGTTCTTCAGCGCCGCCCAACGCGCCGCGTAGTCAGGCGTGGCGGGGGCGTCGGGCGGCATCTCAGGCGGCCTCGGTGCGGCGGGCGTGGGCTATTTCCGCGTCCGTCAGGGGGCCGGGGAAATGGCAGGCGACCTGATGATCGCCCACCGTCAGCACCGGCACCGATGCCGCGCATTCCGCCCGCGCGCGGGGGCATCGCGTGCGGAACACGCAGCCCGAAGGCGGGTTCATGGGCGAGGGCAGGTCCCCCGCCAGCGGCACGATGGTCTTGGCGGTCTCGATCGTGGGGTCGGGGACCGGTACGGCGGACAGCAGCGCCTGCGTATAGGGGTGCTGGGGGTTTGAATACAGCGCCTGGACCGGCCCCGTCTCCATCACCTTGCCCAGATAGAGGACCATCACCCGGTCGCTGATATGTTTCACCACCGACAGGTCATGGGCGATGAAGATCAGCGCCAGCCCCAGATCCTTTTGCAGGCGGATCAGCAGGTTGATCACCTGCGCCTGGATCGACACGTCCAGAGCGGAGACGGGTTCGTCGCAGATGATCAGCTTGGGCTCCACGATCAGGGCGCGGGCGATGCCGATGCGCTGGCACTGACCGCCGCTGAATTCATGGGGATAGCGGTTGATCTGGTTGGGCAGCAGGCCGACCTTGTCCATCATCGCCTTGACCCGGTCGCGCACCTGGGCGCGGGGCAGGTCGGGGCGATGGGTGGTCAGGGGTTCGGCGATGATCTGGCCCACGGTCATGCGCGGGTTCAGGCTGGCCAGCGGGTCCTGGAACACCATCTGGATGTCCTGGCGATAGGCCATCATTTGCCGCGGCGTCAGCGCCAGCAGGTCCTTGCCGTCGATCCATTCCGCCTGTCCGGTGGCCGGGACCAGCCCGATCAGCGCGCGGGCCAGCGTCGACTTTCCGCAGCCGGATTCGCCCACCACGCCCAGGGTTTCCCCCGGCGCCAGGGCGAAATCGACACCGTTGACGGCCCGCAGGGGCTGGGGCGCGGCCCAAGGCATCGCGCCCTCGCGCCGGAGCTGAAAGGTCACGCGCAGGTCGCGCACACTCAGAAGATCACTCATGGCTTGGCCTCCGATCCGGGGGTCTGGGTGGCGCCGGCCGCACCGGCACCGGCGACGGCGCCCTTGGGCAGGGTGTCGTCGTGGGGCAGCGCCTCGCCCGCGGCCACCAGATCGGGCTGCGGGTCGGCGCGCATGTGGCGGGCCGCGACCTCGGCCACGGGGGCGTGACAGGCGCGGGCGCGGCCGGGGGCGAATGCCTCCAGCGGGGGATCGATGCTGGCGCAACCCTCTCGGCGATAGGGGCAGCGCGGCTCGAACGCGCAGCCCGAGGGCGGGCGGCTCATGTTCGGGGGCTGGCCGGGGATGGCGCGCAGCTCCTCATCGTCCTGATCGACGCGCGGAATCGCGTCCAGCAGACCCTGCGTATAGGGATGCGTGGGGTCGGCAAAGATCGGGCGCACCGGGCCGGTTTCCCGGATGCGGCCGCCATACATCACCGCGACGCGTTCGCAGGACCCCGCGACGACACCCAGGTCATGGGTGATCAGGATCATCGCCATGCCGAAATCGCGCTGTAAGTCCGACAGCAGCGCCATGATCTGCGCCTGGACCGTCACGTCCAGCGCGGTCGTCGGCTCATCCGCGATCAGCAGCTTGGGGCGGCACAGCAGCGCCATGGCGATCATCACCCGCTGCCGCATGCCGCCCGAAAATTCATGCGGGAACAGGCGGATGCGCCCCTTGGCATCGGGGATGCGGACGGCATCCAGCATGCGCACGGATTCCGTCACGGCGTCGCGTTTGGACAGGCCCTTGTGCAGGGTCAGGACCTCGGCCATCTGGTCGGCCACCCGCATATATGGGTTCAGCGACGTCATCGGGTCCTGAAAGATCATCGCGATCTGTTCGGCCCGGATGCGGTTCAGCACCTTGACGGGGGCGTTCAGGATCTCTTGCCCGTCGAACATCACGCTGCCACTGGCGCGGCCGTTGCGCGCCAGCAGGCCCATGATGGCGAAGGACAGCTGCGACTTGCCGCTGCCGGATTCGCCGACGATGCCCAAGGTCTCGCCCGCGGCGACGGACAGGTTGACGTCGTTGACGGCGCGCACCTCGGCGTCGTTGGTCTGAAAGCGGACCGACAGGTCGGTCAGGGTCAGAAGGGTCATCCTACCGCTCCTTGGGGTCGAGGGCGTCGCGCAGGCCGTCGCCCACGAAGAAGAAGCCGAACAGCGTGATCACGAAGAAGAACAGCGGAAAGGCCAGCTGCCACAGCGTGCCATAGTTCATCGTGCCCGCGCCCTCGGAGATCAGCGCGCCCCAGGAGGTCAGGGGTTCCTGCACGCCCAGACCCAGAAAGCTGATGAAGCTTTCGGTCAGGATCATCAGCGGCACCAGCAGCGTCGCATAGACCGCGACCACGCCCAGAAGGTTCGGGACGATGTGGCGGATGATGATGCGGAACGACGACACGCCGGTCGCGCGCGCGGCCTCGATGAATTCGCGGTTCTTCAGGCTAAGCGTCTGGCCGCGAACGATTCGGCTCATGTCCAGCCAACTGATAAGGCCGATGCCCAGAAACAGCATCGACATGGACCGCCCGAACATCACCAGCAGCAGGATCAGCACGAACATGTAGGGGATCGACATCAGGATATCGACGGTGCGCATCATGATCTGGTCGGTGCGCCCGCCGACATAGCCCGCAGTGGCGCCGTACAGTGTGCCGACGATGACCGCGATGGCCGCGCCCACGATGCCCACCATCAGGCTGATCTGGGTGCCCTGCACGACGCGGGCATAAAGGTCGCGGCCCAGATTGTCGGTGCCGAAGTAATGACCGTTTTCCAGCGAGGGCTGGCCCATCTGGGCGACTTGGCCCATGACGCTGAAATCCAGCTCCTCATTGGACCATTGCGCGAACTGGCCGCCGATCACCGCGAATAGCGACACCAGGACCAGGATCGCCAGGCCCAGCATCGCGGCCCGGTTGCGCACGAAGCGGCGCCGGGCGTCGGCCCAGGGGCTGCGGCCCTTGACATCGGCCTCGACAAAGCGGTCGGCCAGCGACTGCATCTTGGATTGATCGATGACCATGACCTAGTACCTGATCTTGGGGTCGATCCATGCGTAAAGCACGTCGACGATGAGGTTGAAGAGGATGGTCAGCGCGCCCACCAGGATGGTGACGCCCATCATCACGGCATAGTCGCGGTTCAGCGCGCTGTCCACGAAGGCCTTGCCGATGCCCCCGGTCGAGAAATAGATGTCGATCACCACCGACCCGGTGATCATCGACACGAAGACCGGCCCCAGATAGCTGATCACCGGCAGCATCGCGGGTTTCAGCGCGTGGCGGATGATCACCCGGTGTTCGGGCATCCCCTTGGCCCGCGCGGTGCGGATGTGGTTCGAGCCCAGCACCTCCAGCATCGACGACCGGGTGATGCGCGCGATGGACGCCATATAGCTGGTCGACAGCGCGATCACCGGCATCACCCAGAAGCTGGGATCGTTGAACGACCAGCCCCCGCCCGGCAGCCAGCGATACCACAGCGTGAAGACCAGCACCAACAGCGGCGCCATCACGAAATTGGGCAGGACCTGCGCGCCGATCGAGATGCCCACGGCCAGGTAATCGACCCAGCTGTTGTGCCAGATCGCCGCCACCACGCCCAGGGACACCCCCAGGATCACCGCCGCCAGAAAGGACAGCCCGCCATAGGTCAGCGTCACCGGAAAGCCGTTGGCGATCAGCTGGTTCACCGTCCGGTCGGGATAGACGAAGCTGGGCCCGAAATCGAAATGGATCACGACGCTGACCAGATAGTTCCAGATCTGCAGCCACAGCGGGTCGTTCAGCCCGTATTGCGCCTCCAGGTTGGCCAGCACCTGCGGGGGCAGGGCGCGTTCGCCGGTGAAGGGGCCGCCCGGTGCCAGATGCATCAGGACGAAGGAAAAGACGATCAGCAGCAGCAGCGTGGGTATCGCCACCGCCAGCCGTCGCAGGATGAATGCGAACATCGCGAGGAGCCTTCCCTGCGGGATGGGTGAAACAGGCAGGGCCGGGGCGGCCTTCGCCACCCCGGCCCCCGGTCATGATCGCAGCTTATTCAGCGACGCGATACAGGTCCTTGGCATACCAGGTGTTCAACAGGTTCTCGCGGGGCAGGCCCTTGATCGCCGGGTTGATCATGTCGACCTTTGCATAGTGATAGACGAAGACGGCGGGAACCTCCTCGGCCAGGATCTCCTCGGCGCGCTGGTACAGGGGCGCGGTGTCCTCGGCGGTGCGGGCATCGGCCAGCAGCTGGTCGTATTCGGCATTCGACCACTTGCCGCTGTTGTATCCGTCGGTGCGGAACCAGTCCAGGAAGGTCGACGCCTCGTTATAGTCGGCGCACCAGGCATAGCGCGCGACCTCGAAGTTGCCCGACTGCAGGCGGTCGGTATGGACGGCCCATTCGACGTTGTTCAGCTCGACCTGGATGCCCAGGGGGCGCCAGAACTGCTGGGCCGCGATGGCCAGCAGGCGGTGGCTTTCGTCGGTGTTGTACTGCAGCTGCAGGCGGACCGGGTTGTCGGGGCCGTATCCGGCCTCGGCCAGCAATTCGCGGGCGCGCTCCAGGCGCTGGTCCATCGGCATGTCCTGCATGCCGCCCTCGGGCGCTGCAAAGCCGTCGATGGCCCAGTGGGTCCAGCTATAGGCCGCGCGCTGGCCGCCCTGCAGGACCTGGTCCACGATCACCTCGCGGTTCAGCGACAGGGCCATGGCCTCGCGGACGCGCTGATCCTTGAGCGCCTCGGGGCCGGTCTCGCCCAGGTTCAGCACATAGGCATAGCTGCAGCCCTGCGGCACCGAGACGGCCTGGTCGGGGAACTGTTCGGACAGGCGCGGGAACTGGCCCGCGGGGATCTGCACGCGGTCCAGCTCTCCGGCCTGATAGCGGGTCAGGGCCACGTTGGTATCGTTCACGGTGACGCCGCGGACGGTCTCCATCACCACATTCTCGGCGTCCCAATAGGCCGGGTTCTTCTGGAACACGATCTCGACGCCCAGATTGTGGCTGGCCAGCGTATAGGCGCCGTTGCCGACGATGTTGGCGGGCTGGGTCCAGGCCTGGCCGTGCTCTTCGACCACCGCGCGGGGCACGGGATAGGTCGTGGCATGCGACAGGGTGTTCAGGAAATAGGGCGTGGGCGCGGACAGCGTCACCTGCAGCGTCCGATCGTCCAGCGCCGCGACGCCCAGCTGGTCGGGCGTCATCTCGCCCGCGATGATCGCGGTTGCGTTGTCGATGTTCATCAGCTCGATGTACCAGGCGTATTCGGACGCGGTCTCGGGCGTGACGACGCGCTGCCAGGCAAAGACGAAATCATCGGCGGTGACCGGATCGCCGTTGGACCAGGTCGCCTCGCGCAGGGTGAAGGTATAGGTCAGGCCGTCGTCGCTGACCTCATGGCTCTCGGCCATGCCGGGGATCATTTCGCCGGTGGCGCTCTCGGTCATCAGGCCCTCGAACAGCGACCGCAGCGCGTCCGAACCCTCGACATCGGTGTTCAGCGCCGGGTCCAGCGACTTGATCGCGTCCAGCAGCCAATAGGTATAGGTCTGGTTCTCGGCCAGGGTCTCGCCCTCGGCGGGCTGGACGGCGAATGCGGGCATCGCCAGGGCGGTCAGCAGGGCAGTGGTTGCGAAAAGCTTGGTCATCCCAACTCCTCCAAGTTGTGTGTCGGTGTCTTCGGGCACGGGAATGGGGTGACGTTTATTGAAAGTGCAGACATGGGCAAGCGGCGTTTGCGGCTTTCCAAGCCGCGCGGGCTGTGGAAAACAGGCGCGCATGACGGAACGCGGACAGATCACCCTAGTGACCGGCGGCGCGCGGTCGGGCAAGTCGGCCCTGGCCGAGCGGCTGGTGCTGCGCCATGCGATGCCCCGGATCTATATCGCCACGGCCGAGGCCCGCGACGGCGAGATGGGCGAAAGAATCGCACAACATCAGCAGGATCGCGGCCCCGGCTGGCGCACCATAGAGGAGCCTGTGGATCTGTGCGGCGCGCTGCGGGCCAGCGACGGGCAGGGGGCCCGGCTGGTCGATTGCCTGACGCTGTGGATGTCGAACTGCATGGGCTCGGCGGATATTGGCGCATTGGTCGTGACGTTACGTCAGCAATCCTGTCCTGTTGTGCTGGTCACGAATGAACTGGGCCAGGGCATCGTGCCCGACAATGCCCTGGCGCGGCGGTTCCGCGACGATCACGGACGCATGAACCAGGCCGTTGCCCAGGCCGCGGACCAGGTCTGGATGGCCGTCAGCGGGATGCCGCTGCGGCTGAAACCCTTTGGCGAGAATCCCGATGACCCGATTTGACCAGACCGCCGCCGATGCCGCCGCCGCGCGTCAGGCCCAGCTGACCAAGCCGCCCGGATCGCTTGGCCGGCTGGAGGATCTGGCCGTGTTCATGGCGGGCTGGCAGGGCACCGACCGCCCCCGGCTGGACCGCGTGCAGGCGCTGGTCTTTGCGGGCAATCACGGGGTCACGGCGCAGGGCATCACGCCCTTTCCGCCCGCGGTGACGGCGGGAATGGTCGCGAATTTCGACGCGGGCGGCGCGGCGATCAACCAGCTGTGCCGCGTGGCGGGCGCCGATCTGGGCGTCGTCGCGCTGGATCTGGACCGGCCCACCGCCGATTTCACCCAAGGCCCCGCGATGACCATGGCCGAGGTCGCCGAGGCGATGGCGCGTGGCGCCAACGCTGTGGACCCTCAGGCGCAGGTCCTGCTGCTGGGAGAGATGGGGATCGGCAATTCCACCGTTTCGGCGGCGCTGGCGGCGGCGTGCTTCGGCGGTCGGGCCGAGGATTGGGTCGGCCCAGGCACCGGCGCGCATGGCGACATGCTGGCCGCCAAGGTCCGCGTCGTGACCGAGGGGCTGGCCCGCCATGCCGTCACGGGCACCCGCGACACGCTGGCGGCATTCGGCGGGCGCGAACAGGCGGCGATCTGCGGGGCCATCCTGCGGGCGCGCGACCTGCGCATTCCGGTGATCCTGGACGGCTTCATCTGCACGGCGGCGGCGGGGGTGCTGACCTGCGACGACCCGGATGTGCTGGCCCATTGCCTGATCGGCCATGAAAGCGCGGAGCCGGGCCACCGCCGCCTGATCGCGGCGCTTGGCATGCCGCCGGTCCTGTCGCTGGACATGCGCTTGGGCGAGGGGTCGGGGGCTGCCGTGGCGCTTCTGGTGCTGCGCGCGGCGCTGGAGTGCCATAACGGCATGGCGACCTTCGCCGAGGCCGGGCTTGTCTAGACCGCAGCAGCTGATCCTGGCGCTGGTGTTCCTGACGCGGCTGCCGCTTGGGCGGTTTCTGCCTGCGCGTGTCGTGCCTCTGTCGCAGGCGGCCTGGGCCTTTCCGCTGGCGGGGCTGGTCGTGGGTGCGCTGGCGGGGCTGCCGCTGTGGATCATGGGGCCGGGGCTGCTGCCCGCCGCGCTGACGGTGGCGGGCGCGATCTGGCTGACCGGCGCGCTGCACGAGGACGCGCTGGCCGATTTCGCCGATGCGGGCGGCGGACGCGACCGGGCCGACCGGCTGCGCATCATGCGCGATTCGACCATCGGCAGCTATGGCGCGGCGGCCCTGTTGGCCGTGGGTCTGGTGCGGGTCGCGGCGCTGGCGGGCCTGGGGCCGCTGGCGCTGATCGGCGCGATGGCTGCGGGGCGGGTGGCGCCCGTGATGCTGATGCGCGCCCTGCCTGCGGCGCGGGACGACGGGCTGGGGCAGGGGGCGGGGCGGCCGTCGCGCCGCGCCGTCGCGGTCGCGGCGCTGACCGGGGCTGTGGCGCTGCTGGTCTGCGCGCCGGGGCCGTGGGGGGCGGTGCTGGCCATGGCGCTGGCCGGGCTGTCGGTCGTGGCGGTGTCGCGCCGGGCCTGCCGGTTGCTGGGGGGACAGACGGGCGATGTGCTGGGCGCGTCGGTCCTTCTGGCGGAAACGGCGGCACTGGTGGGCATGGCCGCCTTGACCTAGGGTCAGCGTCGGGAAAAACTTGACCGCCGCGGGGCGCTTGCAGCATATCCTGCCAACCAGAAGACCCGGGTCAACCGGAACGCCGCCCATGAACGGGCGGGCCTTGAGGGAGGAACACATCATGGGTGGCCTGTTGGCCCTGTCGCGCGGCATCGACCGCGTCACCACCGTCATCGGACGCAGCGTCGCCTGGCTGATCCTGCTGGCCATCCTGGTCAGCGCGATCAACGCCATCTCGCGCAAGCTGTTCAGCCTGTCGTCGAACGCCTGGCTGGAGGCGCAGTGGTATCTGTTCGGCGGCGCCTTCATGCTGGCCTCGGCCTGGACGCTGCTGGAGAACGAGCACATCCGCATCGACGTCATCTATGGCCGCTGGTCGCGCCGCGCCCAGCATTGGATCGACGTGATCGGCACGGTGTTCTTCCTGCTGCCCTTCACCGCGATCATGCTGTGGCTGACCTGGCCCGCCTTCACGCGCAGCTGGTTCAACGGAGAGGTCTCGATGAACGCGGGCGGGCTGGCGCTGTGGCCCGCGCGGGGCATCCTGGTGCTGGGCTTTGGCCTGTTGTTCGCGCAGGGCATCTCCGAGCTGATCAAGAAGATCGCCGTCATGCGCGGCATCATCCCCGACTCCCATCACCACGAGGGCCCCCACGAGGCGGGCCTCAAGGAGGCCGGCCTCATGACCGCGGGCCTGACGCAGGACCAAGAGGCCGCCGCCCGGCCCGCAGACCCGGAGAACCGCGCGTGATCGACCTTATCGCCCACAACCTGGCCCCCATCATGTTCTTCTCGATGGTGGCGTTTCTGCTGTTCGGCTATCCGATCGCCTTCGCGCTGGCGGCCAATGGGCTGCTGTTCTTTTTCTTCGGGGTGTTCCTGACGCCGCTGTCGGACCAGGTGAACCTGGGCTGGAACCTGCTGGGTGCGCTTGGCGACCGGGTGTTCGGGGTCATGCGCAACGACACGCTGCTGGCCATCCCGTTCTTCACGCTGATGGGCATCGTGCTCGAACGCTCGCGCATGGCCGAGGAGCTGCTCGAGACCATCGGCCAGCTGTTCGGCCCGGTGCGAGGGGGCCTGGCCTATGCGGTCATCCTGGTCGGCGCGCTGCTGGCGGCGACGACGGGGGTCGTGGCGGCCTCGGTCATCTCGATGGGGCTGATCTCGCTGCCGATCATGATGCGCTATGGCTATGATAAAAGCCTGTCGACCGGCGTCATCGCGGCCTCGGGGACGCTGGCGCAGATCATCCCGCCCTCGCTGGTGCTGATCGTGCTGGCCGACCAGCTGGGCCGCTCGGTGGGCGACATGTACCGCGCCGCGATGGTGCCCGCGCTGGCGCTGGTGGCGGTCTATATCGCCTATGTACTGATCCTGTCGGTCCTGCGCCCCAAGGCGATGCCCGCCCTGCCGCTGGAGGCCCGCAGCCTGGGGTCGGGCGGCTGGTCGCTGGTCGCCGTGCTGGCGCTGGCGGTCGGCGTCTATGTGCTGGGCGGCCGCATGATGGAGGGCGGCGGCGTCGCCAACGCCTCCATCTGGGCCGCGACGCTGGCAGTCGTGGTGCTGCTGGTGCTGGCGCTGGTGGACCGGGCCCTGGGGCTGAACCTGCTGTCGCTGATGACGCGGCAGGTGATCATCGTGATGATCCCGCCGCTGGCACTGGTGTTCCTGGTGCTGGGCACGATCTTTCTGGGCATCGCCACGCCCACCGAAGGCGGCGCGATGGGCGCGGTCGGCGCGCTGGTCCTGTCGGCCATCAAGGGGCGGCTGTCCTTCGAGGTGCTGAACCAGGCCCTGCTGTCGACGGTCAAGCTGTCGGCCTTCGTTATGTTCATCCTGATCGGCGCGACGGTGTTCTCGCTGACCTATTATTCGGTGAACGGCCATGTCTGGGTGCGCGATCTGCTGACCGCGCTGCCGGGCGGGGCGCTTGGGTTCCTGGTGGTGTCCTGCACGATCATCTTCGTGCTGGGCTTTTTCCTGGACTTCTTCGAGCTGGCCTTTGTCATTGTGCCGCTGCTGATCCCGGCGGCGAACGTGCTGGGGATCGACCTGGTCTGGTTCGGGGTGATCCTGGCGGTGACCATGCAAACCTCGTTCCTGACGCCGCCTGTGGGGTTCGCGCTGTTCTATCTGCGGTCGGTGGCGCCACGACGGTCCTATCGCGACAAGATCACCGGGCTGATGATGGACCCGATCACCACGATAAACATCTATCGCGGCGCGGTGCCCTTTGTCGGGCTGCAGATGCTGATGATTGCGGCAGTGATCACGTTCCCCGGAATGGTGATGCATTACAAGGGGCCGACGGTCGATACCTCGAACATCCGGATCGAGATCCCGATGGGTGGCGGAGGACTGGGCGGCGGCCTTGGCGGGGGGGCGACCGCCCCCGCACCGGGCGGCTCGGGCTTTGGAACGCTCGGCGGTCTGGGCGGATCGCCCTTTGGGCAGCAGCCTGCGGGCGGGGCAGACGCGCCTGCCACCCCGGAACCGGCGACGCCTGCATCGGACGCCCCGGCACCGCAAACATCGGCACCGGAAACACCAGCCCAGTCAGCTCCGTCGGGCGGGCTGGGCCTGGGCTTTGGCGGGCCGCCTCCGGGTCTGTCGGGCAACTGACGGCCCCGAACCCGGACCGGCACGGAGAAGCCGCCGCGCAGGATCTGCGCGGCGGCTGTTTTCAGTCGCAAGCCGTGATCAGCCGTTCTGCGCCAGGGCGCCGTTGCGCTGCTGGATCATCATGAACGTATCAAAGGTGTATTCGGCGGTCTGCTGATACAGATACCAGTCGTCGCGGAACTGCAGCATCGCCTCGTATTGCGTCCTGAACGCCTCGTTCTCGGCCGAGACCTCGGCATAGACCTCGTTGGCGGCGGCAAAGGACGCGGTCAGGATCTCCTCGCTGAACGAGCGCAGCTGCGCGCCGGTGCCGACCAGCTCCTTGAGGGCGGTGGGGTTCAGATAGTCGTATTTCGCCAGCATGTTCTGGTCGACGGCCTGCGCGCAGGTGCGGAACAGCGACTTGTAGCTGTCGGGCAGCGCGTCCCACTGGCCCTTGTTCACGAAGAAGCTGACCGTCGGGCCACCCTCCCAGAAACCGGGATAGTAGTAATAGGGCGCGACCTTCTGGAAGCCCAGCTTGCTGTCGTCATAGGGGCCGACCCATTCGGCCGCGTCGATCGTCCCACGCTCCAGCGAGGGATAGATGTCGCTGCCCGCGATCTGCTGCGGCACGACGCCCAGCTTTTCGACGACCCGGCCCGCCAGGCCGGAAATGCGCATCTTGAGGCCCTGCAGGTCGGCCAGGGTGTTGATCTCCTTGCGATACCAGCCGCCGAACTGCACGCCGGTATTGCCGCCCGGAAAGCTGACCAGGTCATACTGCTCCAGGAACGTGTTGTAATTGTCGATGCCGCCGCCCTGATAGTTGTAGGCCGACTTGGCGCGCGCCGAGAAGGTGAAGGGCAGGTCGGCGCCACAGGCGAAAGCCGGGTCCTTGCCCCAGTTGTAATAGCCCACCGAATGCGAGCATTCGACGGTGCCGTCGGTCGTCGCGTTGATCGCGTCCAGACCCGGCACGATCTCTCCGGCCGAGAAGACCTGGATCTGGAAGCGGCCATCGGTCGCCTCGGACAGGCGCTGCGCGATCTCTTCGCCGCCGCCATAGATGGTGTCCAGCGACTTGGGGAAGCTGGAGGCGAGGCGCCAGTTGATCTGGGGGGCCTCCTGCGCGATGGCGGGTGCCGCCAGCACGCTGCCCGCCGCCGCCGCCGCACCGCCGATGGAGGCACGCGTGATAAAGGACCGCCGGTCCAGGCCTGTTGTCTTGGTCATTCTGTCTCCCTCCGCTTGGGGCGGCGGGCCCCCTCGGCCCGTTCCGTCCCGCCCCTGCATGCGTGATACTTTAGCCCCGCTTTCCCGCCTGTCGAGAGGCCAGAGACCTTGGGCGGCAGTTATTTTCAGCCCCGCCGGCCGGTCGCGGCACGGAACCGCACGGCAGCGATTGTGCCCGCAAAAACGGCGGATTAACAGGAACGGGCGGCCCGGTCACAAGGAGGTCCAGATGCGGATCGAGGAATGGCAGCCAGACCTGTCCGGACAGCCCGGCCCCAAGTTCCGGGCGCTGGCCAATGCGCTGCGCGAGGCGGCGCGATCGGGGCTGCTGGCGCCGGGCACGCGCCTGCCGCCGATGCGCGACATGGCCTGGCGCCTTAAGGTGACGACCGGCACCGTCGCGCGCGCCTATCAGGTCGCCGCCGCCGAGGGCGTGATCGAGAGCCATGTCGGGCGCGGCAGCTTTGTCGCGGCCCCGCCCGCCCGCAGGCCCGTGCCGCAGCCGCTGCTCTACGAGAGCCTGGATCACCCGATGTCCCAGCAGGGCCCCGCCGATCTGCGCATCCCGCAGCTGCCCGATTGCGGCCAGGCGCGGGTCCTGGCGCGGCATCTGACGGCGCTGGCGGATGATCTGGACGCCGATGTGCTGGACTATACGCCCCTCAGCCGCGATCAGGATTGTCGGACGGCAGCGCTGGACTGGATGGCGGTGCGGCGCGTGGGACCAGCGGCGACCGGCGACATGGTGCTGACCCATGGCGGCCAGCACGCGATCACGCTGGTCATGGCGCTGTGCCTGGCCGACCAGCCCGCGCAGGTCATGGTCGAGGCGCTGACCTATCCCGGCATCGTCCATGCCGCGCGGCTGATGCGCGCGCAGACCCTGCCGGTGGCGCTGGACGATCAGGGGATGCGCCCCGAGGATCTGGACCGCGTGGCGCGGGCATCGGGGGCGCGGCTGGTTTGCCTGACGCCCTCGGCGCAGAACCCGACGCTGGCCTCGATGGGGGCGGAACGGCGCGCGGCGATCATCGCGGTCGCGCGCCGCCACGACATCCAGATCATCGAGGATGAATGCTATGCCCCCAGCCCGGATCCGCAGGCCCCGCCCAGCCTGCGCGCGCTGGCGCCCGAGCGGGTCTGGCATGTCAGCAGCCTGTCCAAGATCATCGCCGCCGGCCTGCGTTTCGGCATCCTGATCTGCCCCGAGGGGATGGGTCAGGCGGGCCGTGTCGCAGCCCAGCACAGCCATATGGGCCTGTCGCAGCCCATCACCGGGCTGGTCACGCGGCTGATCCGGTCCGGCGATGCGGCGCAGATCGCGCGCGCGGTCAAAGAGCAGGTCGATGACCGCCTGGCCCTGGCGCGCGAGGCGCTTGACGGTCTGGGGATGCGCGGCCAGCCGGGCGTGCCGATGGTCTGGCTGCCGCTGCCCGCGCCGTGGAACGCGGTCGATTTCGTGGCGCGCGCGGCCGTGGCGGGCGTGATCGTGCGCCCGTCATCGGATTTCTGCGGCCCCGATCAGGTGCCGGTCCAGGGCGTGCGCATCGCGCTGAACTGTCGGATGCCGCGGGCGCGGCTGGCGGCGGCGCTGGACGGATTGGGCCGGATGGCCCGGTCCGGCCCCATGGCGGGGCCGGACTGAGACCTCAGCGCAGGATGCTGCGACCCGCGTATTCGGCGGTGGCGCCCAGCATTTCCTCGATGCGGATCAGCTGGTTGTATTTCGCCAACCGGTCGGACCGCGCCAGCGAGCCGGTCTTGATCTGCCCGCAATTGGTCGCGACGGCCAGGTCGGCGATGGTCGCATCCTCGGTCTCGCCCGAGCGGTGCGACATCACCGATGTGAAACCCGCACGGTCGGCCATGCGCACCGCGTCCAGCGTTTCCGACAGCGTGCCGATCTGGTTGACCTTGACCAGCAGGCTGTTGGCGCAACCGCGCTCGATCCCCTGGGCCAGACGGACGGGGTTCGTCACGAACAGATCGTCACCGACCAGCTGGATGCGGTCACCAAGGCGGTCGGTCAGCATCTTCCAGCCGTCCCAGTCATCCTCGCCGCAGCCATCCTCGATCGACAGGATCGGATAGGCGTCGCACAGCGCGGCCAGATAGTCGACGTTCTCGGCCGGGGTCAGGGACTTGCCCTCGCCCTTCATCTCGTACTTGCCGTTCTTGAAATACTCGGTGGAGGCACAATCCAGCGCCAGCATGATGTCGTCGCCGGGCTTGTATCCGGCCTTTTCGATGGCCTTCAGGATGAAATCCAGCGCGTCGCGGGTGGAGGACAGGTTGGGCGCAAAGCCGCCCTCATCGCCGATGCCGGTCGACAGGCCCGCCGCCGACAGCTCCTTCTTCAGCGTGTGGAAGATCTCGGAACCCATGCGGACGGCCTCGCGGATGTTCTCCGCGGCGACCGGCATGATCATGAATTCCTGGATGTCGATGGGGTTGTCGGCATGTTCGCCGCCATTGATGATGTTCATCATCGGCACCGGCAGGATGCGCGCCGAGGTGCCGCCGACATAGCGGTACAGCGGCTGGTTCGTGGTCTCTGCCGCGGCCTTGGCGATTGCCATCGACACGCCCAGGATCGCGTTCGCGCCAAGACGGCCCTTGTTGGGGGTGCCGTCCAGCTCGATCATCATCATGTCCAGCATGCGCTGTTCGGTCGAATCCTCGCCCACCAGATTCTCGGCGATCTCGCCGTTGACGGCGGCCACGGCCTCCAGCACGCCCTTGCCCATATAGCGTGTCATGTCGCCGTCGCGCTTTTCCACCGCCTCATGCGCGCCGGTCGACGCCCCCGAGGGAACGGCGGCGCGGCCCAGGGTGCCGTCCTCCAGCGTGACGTCGACCTCGACGGTAGGGTTGCCGCGGCTGTCCAGAATTTCACGGGCGAAGATGTCGATGATGGCGGTCATGAAGGCACTCCGTTGATGCTTGGCGCCTTGTTAGCGCCCGAAGGGCCGTTCCGCAACGCTCACGGCATCCGGATCTTCGCCCAGATCGGCAGATGGTCCGACGCCTCGCGCGCGCCCGCCTGGTTGAAGACGCCGGTGTCCAGCACATCCAGATTGCGCGACAGCGCCATCCGGTCCAGCCGCAGCTGGGGCAGGGGGGCGGGATAGGACGGCCCCGGCGCGATGATCCGGAACCCGGCCAGCGATTCCAGCCCCCGGTCGTCGCGCCATTCGTTGAAGTCGCCCATCAGGACGATGTGATCCTCGGCGATGCGCGACGCCTGCGCGCTGATCCGCGCCAGTTGCGCGCGCCGCGACGACCGCGCCAGGCCCAGATGCACGCCGATCACCGTCAGCCCCGGCAGGCGCAGGGCGACGGCGCCGCGCGGCTCCAGCCCCGGCAAAGGCAGGCGGCGCAGCACCGCCTGTTCGGCCAGGTGCGGGCGCATCAGGATGGTCTGTCCGTGCCAGCCCAGGCTGCTGTCGGTGGTGCCATAGATGTCGGCGGGGACCAGCCCCGTCTCGGCCTGGATCAGCTTGCGCGGCAGGGCCTCGGGGCGGACGCCATAGCGGAAATCGACCTCCTGCAGGGCGATGATGTCGGGGTCCAGCGCGCGGATGACGGCCAGGTTGCGCAGGGGGGCATGCGGGCCGGTCATGCCCCGGCATTTGTGCAGGTTGTAGCTGGCAAGTTTCAGCATCACGGCTCCGGAACGTCTGCGGATGATTGTGACGGCGAACGCGCGGGCCGCAAGGGGCGCGCGCGCAAAAACCCGTCAGGTGCCGCAGAAGGTCTGATGCACCAGCTGTGCGGTGGTGGGCGCGTGCGACAGGTCGGCCCAGTCGTCGCGCGCCTCGCGCGGGTTGGTCACGGCCTCCAGCAGGCGCCGGAACGGGGCCATGTCATCGGCCACGGCCGAGGCGATGGCCTGTTCCACCCGGTGATTGCGGGGGATGCGGCGCGGATTGGCCTGCGCCATCGCGGCGGCGTCCGGGGACAGCGCCTGCCAGTCGCGCGCCCAGGCATCGAAGTCCGCGCGGTCGGTGAGCTCATCGCGCGCGGTATCGTCCGACAGGCCTGCGAAAACGCGCGTGAAATCGGCGCGTTGCGTGGCCATCATCGACAGCAGCTGCTCGATCAGCGGCTGATGCTGCGCGCCGTTGATGCCCAGCTTGGCCCCGAACCGGCGCAGCCAGGCCGCCTGATAGAGGGGCGCAAAGCGGTGGACCGATGCGGTGGCGGCCTCGACCGCCTCCTCCTCGGGGCCCATCAGCGGGATCAGGCAGGTCGCGAATTGCGCCAGGTTCCAGACCGCGATGTTGGGCTGGTTCGCCCAGGCATAGCGCCCCTGTCGGTCGATCGAGGAAAACACTGTATCGGGATGATAGATATCCATAAAGGCGCAGGGCCCATAGTCGATCGTCTCGCCCGAGATCGCCATGTTGTCGGTGTTCATCACCCCGTGGATGAACCCAAGCGCCATCCAATGCGCGATGGTTTCGGCCTGGGCGGCCACCACCCGGTCCAGCAGCGCCAGCGGCCCATCCGCGCCGGGATAGTGGCGGGCGATGACGTGATCGGTCAGCGCTTGCAGGCGGTCGCGGTCGTCGCGCACGGCAAAGAACTGGAACGTGCCGACGCGGATATGGCTGGAGGCCACGCGGGTCAGCACCGCGCCGGGCAGCCCGCCCTGTTCGCGCCAGACCTGTTCGCCCGTGGCCACGGCGGCCAGGGCACGCGTGGTGGGCACGCCCATCGCGGCCATGAATTCGCTGACCAGATATTCGCGCAGCACCGGCCCCATCCAGGCGCGCCCGTCGCCCCGCCGCGAAAACGGCGTCGGCCCCGAGCCCTTGAGCTGGATGTCGAACCGCGCGCCGTCGGGGGCCACGACCTCGCCCAGCAGGACAGCGCGGCCGTCGCCCAGCTGCGGGACAAAGCCGCCGAACTGGTGGCCCGCATAGGCCTGGGCCAGGGGGGCCGCCCCGTCTGGGATGGCGTTGCCGGCCAGCATCTCGACCGTCAGCGCATCGCGATCCATCCCCAGCCTGTCAGCTAGGGGCCCGTTCAGGGCCAGCAGACGGGGGGCGGTCACCGGGGTCGGGTCCACGCGGGCAAAGAACCCCTGCGGCATCCGGGCATAGCTGTTGTCGAAACGGATCATCGCGGTCTCCTTTGTCCCATACATAGGCGCGGATGACGGCTTTGCCAGCCCGCGACCCTTGCACCGCAGGCGTCAAGGGCGTATCCGCATCCGGCAAAAGGAGCCTTTCTCATGAAATTTCTCGACCTCGCCAAAGTCTATATCCGCTCGGGCGGGGGTGGCGCGGGCTGCGTGTCGTTCCGCCGTGAGAAATTCATCGAATATGGCGGCCCCGATGGCGGCGATGGCGGCAAGGGCGGCGATGTCTGGGCCGAGGCGGTCGAGGGGCTGAACACCCTGATCGATTTCCGCTATCAGCAGCATTTCTTTGCCAAATCCGGCCAGCATGGCATGGGCAGCCAGATGACCGGCAAATCCGCCGACGATGTCACGCTGCGCATCCCCGTCGGCACCGAGATCCTGGACGAGGACGAGGAGACCGTCATCGCCGATCTGACCGAGGTCGGCCAGCGCGTGTTGCTGGCCAAGGGCGGCAATGGGGGCTGGGGCAACCTGCATTTCAAATCCTCGACCAACCGCAGCCCGCGCACCGCCAATCCGGGGCTGGAGGGGGTCGAGCGCACCATCTGGCTGCGGCTGAAGCTGATCGCGGATGCGGGGCTGGTGGGCCTGCCCAACGCGGGCAAGTCGACCTTTCTGGCGGCCGTGTCGAACGCGCGCCCCAAGATCGCCGATTATCCCTTCACCACGCTGCACCCGAACCTGGGCGTGGTGGGCGTGGACACCTATGAATTCGTGATGGCCGACATTCCGGGACTGATCGAGGGTGCGTCCGAGGGGCGCGGCCTGGGCGACCAGTTCCTGGGCCATGTCGAACGCTCGAACGTACTGCTGCATCTGGTGGACGGCACCTCCCAGACCGTGGCCGAGGATGCGCGCACCATCCTGACCGAGCTTGCGGCCTATTCGCCGGTCCTGATGCAAAAGCCCCGCGTCACCGCGCTGAACAAGATCGACGCGCTGGACGACGACGAGATCGCCGAGCGCCGCGCCGCGTTGGAGGCCGAGCTGGGTCACCCGGTCATGCTGATGTCGGGTGTGGCCCGGACCGGCGTCACGGATGTCCTGCGCGCGCTGTGGACCCAGATCGAGCCGTCGCGCGCCCCCGCAGCCCCTGAAACGCCCGACGGGACATGGCAGCCGTGACCGTGCCGCAGCTTGGCGCGGCCCGCAGGCTGGTCGTCAAGATCGGCTCGGCCCTGCTGGTTGGGCCCGAGGGGCTGCGCGGCGATTGGCTGCGCGGGCTGTGCGATGATGTGGCCGACTGGCGCGCGCGCGGTTGCGATGTGGTGCTGGTCAGCTCTGGCTCCATCGCGCTTGGGCGCCGGGTGCTGGGCCTGCCCGCAGGGGCGCTGCCGCTGGAGCAGGCGCAGGCTGCCGCCGCGGTGGGCCAGATCCGCCTGGCCCGCGCCTATGAGGAGGCGCTGGCCCCCCACGGCGTCACTACCGCACAGGTTCTGCTGACGCTGGAGGACAGCGCCGATCGCCGCCGCTATCTGAACAGCCGCGCGACCATGCAGACGCTGCTGTCCCTGGGCGTGGTGCCCATCGTGAACGAGAACGACACCGTCGCCACGGATGAGATCCGGTTCGGCGACAACGACCGGCTGGCAGCCCAGATTGCCGTGACCTGCGGCGCGGATCAGCTGTTGCTGCTGTCCGACGTGGACGGGCTGTATACCGCGAACCCCAAGACCGACCCCACGGCCCGCCACCTGCCGGTGATCGAGGCGATCACCCCCGAAATCGAGGCGATGGGTGGCGATCCCGTCTCGGGCCTGTCCAAGGGCGGCATGAAGACCAAGCTGATGGCCGCGCGCACCGCGGTGGCGGGCGGGTGCGCGATGGCGATTGCCGAGGGGTCGGTCTTCCGCCCGCTCTCGGCCGTTGCGCAGGGCGCGCGCAGCAGCTGGTTCCTGCCCGAGGCCGATCCACAGCTGGCGCGCAAACGCTGGATCGGCGCGATGAAGCCCAAGGGCAGCGTCATCGTGGACGAGGGCGCGGCGCTGGCCCTGGGGCGCGGGAAATCGCTGCTGCCCGCGGGGGTTACCGCGGTCGAGGGCGCCTTCGGACGGGGCGATCCGGTGGCGATCACCGGGCCGTTGGGCCAACGGCTGGCGACAGGATTGATCCGCTATACCGCGGCAGAGGCGAGCCAGATCGCGGGCCACCATTCTGCGCAGATCGAGGCCATTCTGGGCTATCCGGGACGGGCTGCGATGATCCATCGCGACGACATGGTCCTCTAGCCGTTCGGGGCTTGGCACGTCCGGGGGGTCCGGGGGGCTGGCCCCCCGGCCGTCGCGGGACGCAGATCAGCCGCCCACCGGCCGTCGCGCCCCCACGGCCCGCGTGACCCCGCGCGGACGGGCCAGGCGCGGCGCATCCCGGCCCGGCGCGGGCAGGGTCAGCACCGCCTCGCGCAGCGCCAGGATGGATTGGTCCGAACTGCGGGGCAGGTCCGAGGGCAGGATCGGCGCGCCGATTGTCACGCGATAGGGGTGGCGGGTCTTGTTCAGCACCTCGTTGAACAGGGTCACGTCGCGCAGGGTCGGGTGGATCTTGTCGAACAGATAGAACAGCGCCGAGTTGCGGGCCCGGATGCGCAGGGGAATGACCGGCAGGTCGAACTTGCGCGCGATCATCGCGGCACTGGCCATCCAGGGGCGCTCGTTCAGGGTCAGGCCGGTCCGTTTGGCCAGTCGCCCCGACGGAAAGATCAAACCGATGCGCCCGGCCTCGATGGCGTCGCGGGTGTAGTCCATCGTCGCGCGGGTCTTGGCATGGCTGCGCTTTTCGACGCGCCATTCCACCGGAGCGATCATGCCGATCATCTGCGGCAGCACCCGGATCATGTCGTGATTGGCATAGATGAACAGATCGTCGCGCAATTGCGAGACGATGGCGTTCAGGAAGATGCCGTCCGCGATCCCGGTCGGGTGGTTCGCCACGATCAGCGCCGGGCCGGAGGCGGGGATATGCTCCAGCCCCTCGACCTGCAGATCGTGGACGATCAGCTCGCTCATCCTGCGAAAGATCTCGGTGGGAGGCAGGTCGCGGAACTGCGCCCCCAGATCGACCGTGGCCGGATAGCGCAACACCTGCATCATCGCCCATTTCGCGGCCCGGTGGTGCAGGCGCCCGGAAAACAGCCAGGGCGCCCGTTCGGCGATCAGGGGATCAAGCCGCGCCTGCATCTCGGCGCGTGCCTCGTCGATCTTGCCCATCTTGTGACCCCCCTCACCGGCCGGCAGCGATCATGCGCGAGATCATTTCACGCGTGTTCCGGCTCAAACCCTCAAGGGTGCCGATCTGTTCCAAGGCGGCCTGCGCATGGCCGCGCCGTGTGGCGTCATAGCGGGGCCAGGTCTCGAAGGCGGTGGACATGCGCGCGGCGATCTGTGGATTGGCCGCGTCCATCCGCATTAGCCAATCGGCGGTGAAGGCATAGCCCGACCCGTCCGCCGCATGGAACCCCGCATGATTGGCCGCCAGCCCGCCCAGCAGCGCGCGAAAGCGGTTAGGGTTCTTCCAGTCGAAATCCTTGCGCCCGGCCAGCCGCCGCGCGACCGCGACCGCCTGGTCGGGAGGCGCGGCCATCACCTGGACCGAGAACCACTTGTCCATGACCAGCCGGTTGTCGCCGAATTCGTCATGGAGGATGCGCAGCGCCGCCTCTCCGCGCCCGAGGCGCAGCAGGACGGCAAGCGCAGCCATGCGTTCGGTCATGTTGCCGGCGATGCCGAACAACACCTCGGCCCGGTCGCCGCCATCGATGCGCCCCAAAAGGCCAAGCGCCGCGATGCGCAGCGACCGTCCCGCCGCCGCCTGCGCGTCGGGCGAATAGGGGCCGGTGACGGCCATCTCGTCGAACAGCCGCGCCAGCAGATCCTGATGCGTGACCGCGATGCGTCGCGCCAGATCGTCGCGCGCCGCATGGATCGCGTCCGGGTCCGGCGTCACGCCCAGGGAGGCCAGGCGCGTGGCGATCTCCTCCTCTCCGGGCAGGATCAGGCACAGCGCGCGAAAGGCCGGATCGGCGGCATCGTCCGCCGCCAGCGCGCCGATGGCGGTGATGTAATCCGTGCCCGCGTCGCGGCCCTGCGACAGGTCGGTCAGCGCGGACAGCGCCAGCTCGCGCCCGGCCTCCCACCGGGCAAAGGGGTCGTTGTCATGGGCCAGCAGAAAGGCCCGCGTCGCATCGTCCATCTGCCGCCGCAGCATCACCGGCGCCGAGAACCCCCGCAGGACCGACGCGACGGGCCGCGCGCCTAATCCCTCAAAGGCAAAGCTCTGTTGTGCCTCGGTCATCTCCAGCACGCGCGTGGGGGCGACCTCGTCGCCATTCGGGCCGATCAGGCCCACGGCGATGGGGATGACGCGGGCGGGCTTGTCGGGCTGGCCGGGCGTGGGCGGGGTGCTTTGCGCAAAGGTCAGCGTCAGGGTGCCGTCCTGCCAGTCCTCGTCCATGGTCAGGATCGGGGTGCCGGCATCGGTATACCAGCGCTTGAACTGGGACAGGTCGCGGCCGGTGGCGTCCTCGAACACCTGCAGCCAGTCCTCGATGGTCGCGGCGTCGCCGTCATGGCGGTCGAAATAGAGGTCCAGCGCCCGGGCATAGCCCTCATCACCCACCAGCCGTTTCAGCATGCCGATGACCTCGGCGCCTTTTTCATAGACCGTCGCGGTGTAGAAGTTGTTGATTTCCTCATACCGGTCGGGGCGCGGGGGGTGCGCCAGGGGGCCCTGATCCTCGCGGAACTGGCGGGCGCGGAGCGTCTGGACGTCCTCGATCCGCTTGACCGCCGCCGAACGCAGGTCACTGGTGAACTGCTGGTCGCGAAAGACCGTCAGACCCTCCTTGAGGCACAGCTGGAACCAGTCGCGGCAGGTGATGCGGTTGCCGGTCCAGTTGTGGAAATACTCATGCGCGATGACCGCCTCGATCCGCTCATAGTCGGTATCGGTCGCCGTGTCGGGCGAGGCCAGCACCAGCTTGGAGTTGAAGATGTTCAACCCCTTGTTCTCCATCGCTCCCATGTTGAAATCATCGACCGCGACGATGTTGAACACGTCCAGGTCGTATTCGCGGCCATAGACGTCCTCGTCCCACCGCATCGACTTGATCAGGCTCTCCATCGCAAAGCCCGCGCGGTCCTGATCGCCCGGGCGCACCCAGACGTTCAGCGCCACATCGCGGCCCGACCGGGTGGTGAAGCGGTCGCTGACCGCCACCAGATCGCCCGCGACCAGCGCGAGCAGATAGGCGGGTTTGGGCCACGGGTCGTGCCATTCGGCCAGGCCCGGCTCCTGCCGGACCGGGTTGCCGTTCGACAGCAGCACCGGCATGTCGCTGCGGATGATGACCCGGAATGTGGTCATCACGTCGGGGCGGTCGGGGTAGAAGGTGATGTGGCGGAACCCTTCGGCCTCGCATTGGGTGCAGAAGATGCCGCCGGACAGATACAGGCCCTCGAAGGCGGTGTTGTCCTGCGGATCGATGGCGACCTCGGTCTCCAGCGCGAAGGGCGCGGAGGGTAGGGCGGCGGCGGCAATGGTCAGCGTCTCGTCGTCGCGGCGGATGTGTGCGGGGTCGGGGGCCTGTCCGTCGATGGTCAGCGCGCGCAGGTCCAGACCCCGCCCGCCATCCAGAACCAGATCGACGGGCAGGGCGCCCGGCACCAGGTCTAGGCGGGCCCGGACGATGGTTCCGCGCGGCGCCAAGGTCACGTCCAGATGCGTTCCCGACAGGGTGAACGGATAGGGGCGGTAATCGGCAAGGTGCTGGACAGGCTGCGGTTTCGGGCCAGGCATGGTGGCGACCTCTCGCTAAAAATGCGGCGCGGGAACGGAACCCGGGCGTTCACATTGGTGTTAATCGCCTGAACGCCGGCTCGCAAGGCGGGGCATCGGGTCTTGGCGATTGACAGCCGACCGCCCGCGCGCCATCACCCCTGCGACCTTAACCCGGTCACAAGACAGTCTGAATCGGAGACCTGCATGAGCTATGATCCCAACGATCCGAACCGCCCCCAGCCCGGCGTCGAGCCGAAGGAAACCTATGTCGAGCCGGTCGAGCGGCGGTCCTCCGCGCTGCCGCTGATCATCGGCGTCCTGCTGGCGCTGGCCTTGGCCTATTTCGTGCTGCAGCGTTTCATGACCGATGACACGACCGTCGTGGAAGGCGACACGACCACCGTGACCACGACCGAGCCCGCGCCGGAAACGACCACCCCGCCCGCCGTCGTCGTGGAGCCCGAGCCCGATACCGCCTCGACCGAGGCTGAGGCAGACAATGCCGCAGCCCAGGCCGATGCGGATACCGCGGCCGAAACCACCGACCAACCGGTCGTGGGTGCCGACGGCGCCGCCACCGCTACCGAATCGGACGCAGCCAGCGCCGAGACCGAAGCCGAGCCCGCCGCCCCGGTGACCGGCACGACCGAGCCCGCACCGGCTGACGACACGCTGGACGACGCCGTCACCATCGAGGAGCCGGCGACCGAGACCACGCCGCCTGCCGCTCCGGCACCGGCGACGACTGCGCCTGCCACCCCGGCGCCCGCCAACTGATCTCTGGCGCGCTTGCGCGACGGAACAGGCCCGGATGCATCCGCATCCGGGCCTTTTTCATGTCGCCTTGGCAACGCTGCGAAAGATGACCTTGGGTCAGTCTTTCGGACGAGACTGCGGCAGCCTAGCCTTGTGAAACAATATTTCGCGATGTTATGTGTCTGACAAATCCGGAAACACCAAGGCGGGGGGCAGCCGAGCCATGAAGATTGGCGCATTGAAGGAAATTTTTGACGGTGAGGCGCGGGTGGCGATCACGCCGTCCTCGGCGGTGCATCTGGCCAAGCTGGGCCATACGGTCTTTATCGAGAGCGGGGCCGGCGCCCGCGCGGGCTTTTCAGACGACGACTATGTCAAGGCGGGCGTGACCGTCAGCCGGACCGCCGCAGAGCTGGTCGGCGCCGTCGACCTGCTGGCCAAGGTCCGGCCCGCGACCGAGGCCGAGATCGGCCAGATGCGGGCGGGCCAGACGTTGATCTCGTTCTTCTATCCGGGGCAGAATGCCGATCTGCTGGCGCGTACCAAGGATCAGGGCATCACGGCCATTGCGATGGACATGGTGCCCCGCATCAGCCGCGCGCAAAAGATGGACGCGCTGTCCTCCATGGCCAATATCGCGGGCTATCGCGCGGTGATCGAAGCTGCGAACAATTTCGGGCGCTTCTTCACGGGGCAGGTCACGGCGGCGGGCAAGGTGCCCCCGGCCAAGGTGCTGGTCGTGGGCGCGGGCGTCGCGGGTCTGGCCGCGATCGGGACGTCGGTGTCACTTGGCGCGCAGGTGCATGCCTTTGACGTGCGCCCCGAGGTGGCCGAGCAGATCGAATCGATGGGCGCGGAGTTCGTCTATCTGGAATTCGACCAGCCGGTGCAGGACGGGGCCGCGACGGGCGGCTATGCCGCGCCCTCCAGCCCCGAATTCCGCGAAAAGCAGCTGGCCAAGTTCCGCGAGCTGGCGCCGCAGATGGACATCGTGATCACCACCGCGCTGATCCCGGGCCGCGACGCGCCCAAGCTGTGGACCGCCGACATGGTGGCCATGATGAAGCAGGGCAGCGTCATCATCGACCTGGCTGCAGAGAAGGGCGGCAATTGCGACCTGACCGTGCCTGACGAACGCATCGTGACGGAAAACGGCGTGACTATCGTGGGTTACACCGATTTCCCGTCGCGCATGGGCGCGCAGGCGTCCGAGCTGTATGGCAACAACATCCGCCATTTCGTGGCCGACCTGACCCCGGCCAAGGACGGCGTCATCGTGCACAACATGGAGGATGACGTCATCCGCGGCGCCACCGTCGCCCGCGATCATGACGTGACCTGGCCGCCCCCGCCGCCCAAGATCGCGGCCATCGCGGCGCAGAAGCCCAAGGAAAAGAAGAAGGAGTTGACCCCCGACGAACGCCGCGCCGCCGAGGCCGCGGCCTTCAAGGCGGATACCGCGAGCCAGATCAAGCTGCTGGTAGGCGGCGGTCTGGTCGTACTGCTGATCGGGCTGGTCGCGCCTGCCAGCTTCATGTCGCATTTCATCGTCTTTGTGCTGGCCTGTTTTGTGGGCTTCCGAGTGATCTGGAACGTGGCTCATTCGCTGCACACGCCGCTGATGGCCATCACCAACGCGATCAGCTCGATCATCATCCTGGGCGCGCTGATGCAGATCGGTTCGGGCTCGGCCTGGGTGGTGATCCTGGGGGCGCTGGCGGTGCTGATGGCATCGGTCAACATCTTTGGTGGCTTCATGGTCACCCGGCGCATGCTTGCCATGTTCCAGAAGTCGTAAGGGATCGGGACGATGGAATACGGATTCACAACCGCGGCCTATGTGGTCGCATCGGTCCTGTTCATCCTGTCGCTTGGCGGGCTGTCGGGACAGGAAAGCGCCAAGCGCGCAATCTGGTACGGCATCGTCGGCATGGCGCTGGCGGTGGCCGCGACCCTGTTCGGGCCCGGCGCGGGCAACTGGTTCCTGTCGCTGGTGATGATCGCCATCGGCGGCACGGGCGGCTGGCTGGTCGCCAAGCGCGTCCAGATGACCGAGATGCCGCAGCTGGTCGCGGCCATGCATTCGCTGGTCGGCCTGGCCGCGGTCTTTGTCGGTTTCAACGCACAGATCGAGCTGGGTCGCGTCACGCGGCTGATCGCCGAGGGCGTGCCGGTGGCCTTCACCGGCTTTGCGGCGCTGCTGGCGGGCAAGACCGGCCCCGAGATCGCCATGCTCAAGATCGAGGTGTTCCTGGGCATTTTCATCGGCGCAGTGACCTTCACCGGGTCGGTCGTGGCCTTTGGCAAGCTGTCGGGCCGCGTGGACGGCAAGCCCAAGAAGCTGCCGGGCGGGCATATGCTGAACGCGGGCGCGCTTGCGCTGTCGATCTTGTTCGGCATTCTTTATTTTACCGGCGTCGGTCCGGCGGTGTTCTGGCTGATCCTGATCACCCTGCTGGCCTTCTTCATCGGCTATCACCTGATCATGGGCATCGGCGGTGCCGACATGCCGGTCGTGGTGTCGATGCTGAACAGCTATTCCGGTTGGGCGGCGGCGGCGATCGGCTTTACGCTTGGCAATGATCTGCTGATCGTGACGGGCGCGCTGGTCGGATCGTCGGGTGCGATCCTGTCCTACATCATGTGCAAGGCGATGAACCGGAACTTTGTCAGCGTGATTCTGGGCGGTTTCGGCGGAGAGACCGGCCCTGCCGCCGCCATCGAGGGCGAGCAGATCGCCATCGACGCGGATGGCGTTGCATCGGCCCTGAACGAGGCCGACAGCGTGGTCATCGTGCCGGGCTATGGCATGGCGGTGGCCCAAGCGCAGGGCGCGGTCAGCGAGCTGACCCGCAAGCTGCGCGCGGCGGGCAAGACGGTGCGTTTCGCGATCCACCCGGTTGCGGGGCGTTTGCCGGGGCACATGAACGTGCTGCTGGCCGAGGCCAAGGTGCCCTATGACATCGTGCTGGAAATGGACGAGATCAACGAGGATTTCCCCGCGACCGACGTCGTGATCATCATCGGGTCCAATGACATCGTGAACCCGGCGGCGCAGGATGATCCGAACAGCCCCATCGCCGGGATGCCGGTGCTGGAAGTGTGGCGTGCCAAGCAGGTCTTCGTGTCCAAGCGCGGGCAGGGCACCGGCTATAGCGGCATCGAAAATCCGTTGTTCTTCAAGGAGAACACCCGGATGTTCTATGGCGACGCCAAGGACAGCATCAACAAGCTGCTGCCGATGATCGACTGAAGCCTTCCACACGCCCGCCGGTCACATGACCGGCGGGCGCATCGAACCGGGGCAGGGGGCATGTCCCCCTCAGCAGGAGGGGCGCATGAACCCGGCCACCGAACATCCCCTGCGCTATGCGCTGGTCAACGAGCTGCATGCCCGCCCGTCGCCCCAGATCGCAGCCCCCGCGACGGCGGTCTTCGTCGCGTTCAAGGACCCGCGCGATGCGGCCAACCGGGACCGCGCGCGCGACATGGCGCATCTGACCGACCTGGTCCAGCGCCACGGCGGACCCCGTCCCGACCCCGAGGACAGCCACTATCAGGGTCAGCTGGGCCGGCATGCGCTGAAATGGGAAAGCCACACCGAATTCGTGTCCTATATGGCGACGGTGCCGGGGCTGCCGATCCGGCCCTTCGATCCGTCGGCGGCGGCGATCTTTCCCGATGCGTGGCAGCATGGGGCCCCCGGCAAGCGGGTGGCTGCGGTCATGGTCCAGGTCGACCTGCTGCCCGACGATCCGGCCGAGGCGCTGTCCCGCATGGACGGCTGGTTCGCGCAGGACAGCATGGCCGCCATCTGGGTTCTGGACGAGGCCGCGCTGGTCGCGGGCGATTTTCGCATCGATGCGGATGGCTGGATGCGCTTTGCGGTCTTTGTCCGGCCCGGCACGTCCGAGGGGCGGATCGGTCGCCTGGTGCATCGCCTGGTTGAGCTGGAGACCTATCGCGCGATGTCGATGCTGGGCCTGGGCCGGGCGCGGGGTCTGAGCAACCGGCTGAACGAGCTGGAGCCGCGTCTGACGGCGATCCTGGATTCCATGGCGGATGATGCGCAGCCTGCGGAACAGCTGCTGCACGATCTGCTGGCGGTCTCGACCCAGCTGGAGGCGCAGGCGGTGCAGCATTCGTTCCGCTTTGGCGCAACGCGGGCCTATGAGGCGATCGTGCATGACCGCATCGCCGCCCTGCGCGAGACGCGGTTTCTGGACCGCCAGATGCTGACCGAATTCATGCGCAGGCGTTATCAGCCCGCTATGCGGACGGCGCAATCGGCCGAACGGCGGCTGGCCACCATGCTGGAGCGGACGGCCCGCGCGGCGGAACTGCTGCGCACCCGCGTGGATGTCGAACGCAGCGCCCAGAACCAGAAGATCATGCACCGCATGGACCGCCGCGCCGATCTGCAGCTGCGCCTGCAGCACACGGTCGAGGGGCTGTCGGTCGTGGCCATCAGCTATTACGCGGTGGGGTTGCTGGGTTATGCGCTGGCGCCGCTGGTGGGCATCACGGGCCTGGACAAGACGCTGCTGGTGGCGGGGCTGACGCCGCTGACGGTGCTGACGGTCTGGTGGGGGATGCGCCGCGTGCGGTCCCGGTTCCACGATGCGGGCAGCGACGATTTGTGACTTGTAGCAGGCACGACGGGGCGCGATACATCAGGTCTGACCCTGAAAGGACAGCTCATGCGCGTGACTTTTGCCCTGCTTGCGACCCTGGCCCTTGCGGCCTGCGGCGTTCCCTTCGTTCCCCTGATCTGACGAGGTTACCATGTCCAAGACGTTGACGATGTTCGGTCTTTCCCATTGCTCGACCTGCCAGAAGGCGCAGGCCGCGCTGGAGGAGCATGGCTGGAGCGTGCAGTTCCGCGACGTTCAGAAAGAGCCGCTGTCCCCGGATGAGCGCGCAGCACTGGTCGCCGATTTCGGGGACAAGATCATCAACCGCGCCAGCCTGACTTGGCGCGGCATGTCCGAGGAAGAGCGTGCGGCCGATCCGGTCGCGATGATGGGCGACAAGCCGAGCGTGATGAAACGCCCGGCGATTCGCGCAGAGGGTCAGACCGCTTTGGGCTGGACCGCAAATGTCAAGCGTGCATTCGGCGTTCCGGCCTGATCGAGCGGGGCAGGGGGGCGTGGCCTGTCCTGCCCACCAGTCTCAGCCCTTGCGGCTGGCCAGAGAGGCGATCAGCGGACTGACCCCGCTGAGATCGAAGCCGGCATCCGCGGCGATGCGCAGGATCTCATCCTCGGGCAGTCGGCCTGCCTGGTTCAGCGCCCAGAGGACCGTCGAGCGATTTCCCGACCGGCAATAGGCGATCACCGGCCCCTGTCCTGCGGTCGCCGCCCCGAATTCGGCGATCAGCTGCGGCGTGATCTGACCCGGATGAAACGGCAGATAGTGATAGCGCATCCCGGCCTGTTCGGCGGCCATGGCCATCGCGTCATGGTCGATATCGGGGCCGACCTCATCATCGGGCCGGTTGTTCACCAGCACCTTGAACCCGGCTTGCGCCAAGACAGGGACATCCTCGGGCATGATCTGGGGCGAGACGGCAAGGTCGGGGGTGATTTGGCGCAGATCCATCAAAGGGCCTTTCATCGTCGGGATTGTCCGACCTGGCGTTTTTCGCAACCGCTTGTCAAGGCAAGCGAGGTCGGGCCATCAGGGTCTCTGCCACCAGATCGGGCAGTGCGTCGAAGTGATCGAATATGCCGTCATGGGGCAGCTCTGCGACCGGGCTCAGGCGATAGCCGCCGGAATAGAGCAGGAACGGCACCGGGACCGCCGTCGCGCAATGGGCGTCGAATGCGCTGTCCCCGACGAACAGCGCTTGGCCATCGACGGTGCCCAGACGCTCCAGCGCCAGCCTGAGGGGCGCCGGGTCGGGTTTTTTCTGCGGAAGTGTATCGCCCCCCACGACCACCGGGAATAGATGCGAAAGCCCGAAATGGTCCAGCACCTGCAGCGTCGGACCCATCGGCTTGTTCGTGCAGATGCCCATGGGGTGACCCGCATCGGCCAGGCGGCCAAGCGCCTCGATCACGCTTGGGAACATCCGGGTCAGCGCGGTGGCATCGTGATAGCGTGCCATGAAGGCCGCGATCAGCGCGGGTCGGTGCACTGGATCGATCGAGCAGGCGGCAATGATCCGCGACCAGAGCAGCTCCACCCCGCCGCCGATGAAACTGCGGACCCGCGGCAGAGGCAGCGGGGTGATGTGGTGCTGTCGCAGGACCGCAGTCACGCAGGCATGGATGTCCGGCGCGCTGTCGATCAGGGTGCCGTCCAGATCGAAGACAATCGGGCATGGTCGGCTCATCATGCCACCTTCCATTTGATCGAGCAGCCCATGGACGCGATCTGCTCTCTCGGGCCTTGGCCGGTTTCGGCGATCTGCATCATCGCCAGATACAGGTCGCGCCGCGCATCGGGCGCCGCCGCCTGTCGCCCGGATGCATCCAGGCGTCCGCGATATTGCAACCGGCCCTGACTGTTGTAGCCAAAGAAATCGGGGGTGCACTGGGCCCCATAGGCCCGAGCAACCTGCTGGCTGGCATCGTGGAGATAAGGAAAGCGAAAGCCGTGGTCGTCCGCCAGCAGCCGCATCTTTTCGGGACTGTCTTCCGGATAAGCATCGGCATCATTCGCTGATATCGCAAAGACGTGGATGCCGTAGTCCATCAACTCATGGGCGTCCCGGACGATGCGATCCAGGATCGATCGGACATAGGGACAGTGGTTGCAGATGAACATGACCAGCGTCGCCTTGGCCTGCCCACTATCGGTCAGGCTCCAGACGCGGCCATGGCCGTCAGGCAACGAGAATTCGTGCCACGGTGCATCGAAGTCGCAAACGGGTGGCGAAACAGCCATGAGATACTCCAAACTTTTTCCAAATGTGTAAGATCAGAGAAAGATGAGCAAGTCGTGAACGATATGGGGCTGAACAGGATTCTAGAGACATAATACAGATTATTATCTCGACCTGTGGAAACGGGGCACGCGCTATCCTGAAATGCGACTTTCTGTGCTCAACAATGGGTTGAGCCATGAAAGGATCATAGAATGAAGGTTCGGTTCTCTCACCTTTCCCT
>NZ_MEES01000018.1:0-100347 GCF_001724535.1 Paracoccus sp. SCN 68-21
CGGAAGTAGAACTGCGGGCGGTAGTTCGCGAAGAACGGCGTGTGGCGGCCGCCCTCTTCCTTGGTCAGGATATAGGCCTCGGCCTCGAAGGTCGTGTGCGGGTTGACCGATTTCGGCTTGACCAGAACCTGGCCACGCTCGACGCCCTCGCGGTCGATGCCGCGCAGCAGAACGCCCACGTTGTCGCCGGCCTCACCACGATCCAGCAGCTTGCGGAACATTTCCACGCCCGTGCAGGTCGTCTTCTTGGTGTCGCGGATGCCCACGATCTCCAGTTCGTCGCCCACGTTCACCGCGCCACGCTCGATGCGGCCGGTGACCACGGTGCCGCGGCCCGAGATCGAGAACACGTCCTCGATCGGCAGCAGGAACGGCTGGTCGATCGCACGCTCAGGCGTCGGGATGTAGCTGTCGACGGCGGCGATCAGCGCGCGGATCGAATCCTCGCCGATGGCGTTGTCGCGGCCTTCCATGGCTGCCAGCGCCGAACCCTTGATGATCGGGATGTCGTCGCCCGGATAGTCGTAGGAGGACAGCAGCTCGCGCACTTCCATCTCGACCAGTTCCAGCAGCTCTTCGTCATCCACCTGGTCGACCTTGTTCAGGTAGACGACCATGTAGGGGATGCCCACCTGGCGACCCAGCAGGATGTGCTCGCGCGTCTGCGGCATCGGGCCGTCAGCGGCGTTCACGACCAGGATCGCGCCGTCCATCTGGGCGGCACCGGTGATCATGTTCTTGACGTAGTCGGCGTGGCCCGGGCAATCCACGTGCGCATAGTGGCGCGTCTCGGATTCGTATTCCACATGCGCGGTCGAGATCGTGATCCCGCGGGCCTTCTCTTCGGGCGCGCCGTCGATCTGGTCATAGGCGCGGAATTCGCCGAAATACTTGGTGATCGCCGCCGTCAGCGTCGTCTTGCCGTGGTCAACGTGGCCGATCGTGCCGATGTTGACGTGCGGTTTGTTCCGTTCAAACTTTGCCTTTGCCATTTTGCCTTTGCCATGGAATGGCTCCTTGTTCTTCAATGCTTGGTAAAGGGGCGGGGCGCGATGCCCCGCCGCAAGATCAGGCGTATTTCTTCTGGATCTCGTCCGAGATGTTCTGCGGCACGGCCTCATAGTGGTCGAACTGCATCGAGAACACCGCACGGCCCGACGACATCGAACGCAGGTTGTTGATGTAACCGAACATGTTGGCCAGCGGCACGAAGGCGTCGATGACGTTCGCGTTGCCGCGGCTGTCCTGCCCCCGGACCATGCCACGACGGCTGGTCAGGTCACCGATGATCGAACCGGTATATTCCTCCGGCGTGACGACCTCGACCTTCATGATCGGCTCCAGCAGCTTGGCGCCGGCCTTCTTCAGGCCTTCGCGCATCGCGGCACGGGCCGCGATCTCGAACGCCAGGACCGAGGAGTCGACGTCGTGGAACGCACCATCCGTCAGCGCGACCTTGAAGTCGATGACCGGGAAGCCTGCCAGCGGACCGGAATCCATGACCGACTTGATGCCCTTTTCAACGCCCGGGATGTATTCCTTGGGCACCGCACCGCCGACGATCTTGGATTCGAACGAATAGCCTTCGCCCGGCTCGGTCGGGGTGATGGTCAGCTTGATGCGCGCGAACTGGCCGGTACCACCGGTCTGCTTCTTGTGCGTGTAGTCGATGTCGGCCGACTGCGAGATCGTCTCGCGGTATGCCACCTGGGGTGCACCGATATTCGCCTCGACCTTGAACTCGCGCTTCATGCGGTCGACCAGGATGTCGAGGTGAAGTTCGCCCATGCCCTTCATGATCGTCTGGCCCGATTCAAGATCGGTCTCGACGCGGAAGGACGGGTCCTCGGCCGACAGGCGCTGAAGGGCCAGGCCCATCTTTTCCTGGTCCGCCTTGGACTTGGGTTCGACGGCGATCTCGATCACCGGCTCGGGGAAGGTCATCGTTTCCAGAACGACGGGGTTTGCCGGATCGCACAGGGTGTCGCCCGTGGTCGTGTCCTTCAGACCGGCCAGCGCGATGATGTCGCCTGCAAAGGCTTCCTCGATCTCCTCGCGGTTGATCGAGTGCATCATCATCATGCGGCCGACGCGCTCGCGCTTGCCCTTGGTGGCGTTCAGCATCTGATCGCCCTTCTTCATCACGCCCGAATAGATGCGCGTGAAGGTCAGCGAACCGACGAAGGGGTCGTTCATGATCTTGAACGCCAGCCCCGAGAACGGCTGGCTGTCATCGGCGCGGCGTTCCATGTTCCGGGTTTCGGTCTCGTCGCCGGGCAGGAAGCCCATATAGGCCGGAACGTCCAGCGGCGAGGGCAGGAAGTCGATGACCGAGTTCAGCAGTGGCTGAACGCCCTTGTTCTTGAACGCGGAACCGGCGGTGACCGGGAAGAACGACAGCGACAGCGTGCCCTTGCGGATCAGGGCGCGCAGGGTTGCCTCGTCGGGCTCGGTGCCCTCCAGATAGGCCTCCATGGCCGCATCGTCCTGCTCGACCACCAGTTCCAGCAGGTTCATGCGCCATTCGGCGGCCAGGTCCTGCAGCTCTGCGCGGATCGGGCGACGGAACCAGGATGCGCCAAGGTCTTCACCTTCCCACACCCATTCTTCCATCTTGATCAGGTCGATGATGCCTTCCAGCTTGTCCTCGGCGCCGATCGGCAGGGCGATCGGGCAGGGGGTGCCGCCGGTGCGGTCCTTGATCATCTTCACGCAGTTGAAGAAGTCGGCGCCGATCTTGTCCATCTTGTTGACGAACACGATCCGCGGAACCTTGTAGCGATCGGCCTGGCGCCAGACGGTCTCGGTCTGCGGCTCGACGCCGGCATTGGCGTCCAGCAGACAGATCGCGCCGTCCAGCACCGCCAGCGAACGCTCGACCTCGATGGTGAAGTCCACGTGGCCGGGGGTGTCGATGATGTTGAAACGGTATTTCGTGTCCGAAGTCCCCTCGGTGGTGGGGTCTTCCTGACGCTGCCAGAACGTGGTGGTCGCGGCAGACGTGATCGTGATGCCGCGCTCCTGCTCTTGCTCCATCCAGTCCATGGTCGCAGCGCCGTCATGCACTTCGCCGAGCTTGTGCGACTTGCCGGTGTAGTAAAGGATGCGTTCGGTCGTCGTCGTCTTGCCGGCATCGATGTGGGCCATGATGCCGAAGTTGCGATAACGGGGAAGCTGATATTCGCGTGCCATGAAGTGGATCCTTTCGCCTTACCAGCGGTAGTGGCTGAACGCCTTGTTGGCGTCGGCCATCTTGTGCGTGTCTTCGCGCTTCTTCACGGCGGTTCCGCGGCCGTTGACGGCATCGGACAGCTCGCCTGCAAGGCGCTCTTCCATCGTGTTCTCGTTGCGCTTGGCCGCGGCGGTGATCAGCCAGCGGATGGCCAGCGCCTCGCGACGGATCGGGCGAACCTCGACGGGGACCTGGTAGGTGGCACCGCCGACGCGGCGCGAACGCACCTCGACCGAGGGCTTCACGTTTTCCAGCGCCTCGTGGAAGACTTCGATCGGCTCGCGCTTGAGGCGGGTCTCGACGCGCTCCAGCGCGTTGTAGACGATCCGCTCGGCGATCGACTTCTTGCCGTCAACCATCAGGTTGTTCATGAATTTGGTCAGCACGCGATCGCCATACTTGGCGTCGGGCAGGACATCGCGCTTTTCAGCGGCGTGACGACGGGACATATCTGCCTCTCCTTATTTCGGACGCTTGGCGCCGTATTTCGAACGACGCTGGCGACGATCCTTGACGCCCTGGGTATCCAGCACACCGCGCAGGATGTGGTAACGGACACCCGGAAGGTCTTTCACGCGGCCGCCGCGGATCAGCACGACGCTGTGCTCCTGCAGGTTGTGCTTTTCGCCCGGAATGTAGGAGATGACCTCAAAGCCATTCGTCAGGCGCACCTTGGCGACCTTACGCATAGCGGAGTTCGGCTTCTTCGGCGTCGTGGTGTAGACGCGCGTGCAGACACCGCGCTTCTGCGGGCAGCCCTGAAGGTGCTGCGACTTCGAGCGCTGCACTTTCGGCTGCCGCGGCTTGCGGATCAGCTGTTGGATCGTCGGCATTCGGTTCCCCGTCTTGCTCTGTCAATACTCGCAACCGATCGGTTGCGCCGCTTCTCGACGGCATCTTGCGCGAATCGCAAAATGCCAAGCCCGTCCCGCCCATAAAGGGCTGACGGGCATTCTTCCAGAGGATAAGGGCGGTTCGGCCCAGACCTCACAGGTTCTGGTACCCGGAACGGTTTCCCGTCAGGTCGCGTGGCTATAGGGGGAATCCCCGCGCCTGTCAACACGGCCCCCCTGCCCCACCCCTCAGGTCAGCGACCGCGCCAGGGCCGCCAGATCGCCCCGCCGCAGGCCGAACCGGGTGCGCAGCAGGCGGTTCATCTCCCCCTCCTCGGGCTGCCAGGGCAGGCCGGGCCCCATATCGCCCGAGTCACTGTCGCCATGGATCGAGCGAATGAACATCAGCGGGCCGTTGATCTGGACCCCCGGCATCCACTGCCCCAGCTTGGTGTGGTTGTAATGCAGGGCGGTTTCCGCCGCATCGGGCCGCAGAAAGATCGTCAGGGCGACGCCCATGTTGTGGCAGATGCGGGGCGTGATCTTCAGCTGGCCGTCCCGCGCCTCGACCATCAGGCCGCGCCCGTAATCAAGCGACAGCTTGCCCTCGGCCTGCCACAGGCCCGCGATCAGGGCGAAATCGCGGCGCACGGCCTGAACATAGTCGATCGCCACTGCATCGTCGTCGTCATGGCGGAAATGGCCGATCACATCCGCGTCGGGGTCCACATGCGGGGCCACGGCGGCGCGGCAGGCCTGCAGGTGATAATCCATCGGCGGCACCAGCGACAGGCGCAGTTGCGGCACCCGGTCGCACAGGGCGCGCAGGCGGCCCAGCCACGGCTCGGGCAGGTCCGGCCCGGTCATCACCACCAGCGTGTAATCGGGATCGGTCTGCGCCACCCATCCCGGCAGGGCGACGGTGGTGAACCAGTGCCAGCGCCGCTCCAGTCGGGCCGGGTCGTAGAGATAGGCCCGCCGGGCGGCGATGCTGTCGTGTTCAACCTGATAGCCGCGCAGGCCCAGATAGGAATACCGGCACAATCCCAGCATCTGCACGCGCATCAGCGTCGCCGCCCCAGCTGCGCCTCGCGCCAGATCGTATAGATGCCCGCCCCCACGACTAGGGCCGATCCGACCCAAGTCCACAGGTCCGGCCAGTCGCCAAAGATCACCAGCCCCAGCACGATCGCCGCCAACAGCGAGGTATAGCGGAACGGCGACACGGCGGAGATCTCTCCGACGCGCATGGCGGCGACCGCGCTGACATATCCGACGGTCAGGAACGCGGCGCTCAGCAGCAGCAGGCCGATCTGCGCCCCCGTGGGCAGAACCCAGCCCTGCCCCAGGCTGAACAGCAGCCCCGTCAGGGTCACCAGCACCGCCGCGTAAAAGGCGATGGTCGATGACGCGACGTCGCGCCCGAACTGCCGCGTGGACAGGTCGCGCAGCGCGACCATCAGCATCGCCCCAAGCGCCACCAGCGACCAGATGCCGAAGGTGCCGCCCCCCGGGCGCAGGATGATCAGCACGCCCAGCATCCCCACCCCCACCGCCAGCACCCGCCGCCAGCCCAGGCTTTCACCAAAGAACAGCGCCGCCCCCAGCATCACCACCAGCGGCAGCGACTGCATCACCGCCGTCAGATCCGCGATGGCCATCCGCTGCAGCGCATTCAGGAACAGCAGGGTCGAGCCGATCTCTCCGATCAGACGCAGGGTCATGGGGCGCCGCGCGGCCTGCGGGATGCGCAGGCGCAGCCCCCCCGTCCGGCTGGCCAGCGCGACCAGCGCCAGCATCACGAACAGCCCGCGCAGGGTGATCGCCTGATACAGCGGCACGTCCTGGGTCACGAACTTGATGATCGCGTCGTTGCAGGTGAACCCGATCATCGACAGCGTCATCAGCCCCGCACCGCGCAGGTTGTCGCCCGGCTGCAGCGGTTCGGGCCGGATCGAGGCGGGGCGGGTCCGGCGCAGCGGAGAGATCAGGGGCGAGGGCATGGGGGCTTTCCGGTGAATGCGGCGGTTGCGGGAATGTCAGGCCAGCGGATCTTCGGTGCCCGTCAGGGCCGCACGCAGCGCAGGCAGATCCAGGCCAAAGCGGCGGCTCAGCACCTGCGCCAGCTCGGCCTCGTCGGTGGGAATGCGGTTGCGGCCGATCAGGTGGCCGCGGCTGTCATTGGTGGCGTGATGGCCGCGGATCCACATCGCCCGGCCTGGCATGGCGATGGTCGGCGCCTTGGTCCAGACCTTGTCATGGCGATAGTTCATCAGCGACCGCACCGCGCCCCCCGGAAAATAGAAGGTCTGCGCCGGAACCCAGTTCTGCGCCATCTCGGCATGCAGCGCAAAGCGGCCGTCCGCCACCTCGGCCACCAGGCCGCTGGTATAGTTGATGACGACGGGATGATGCTGGCCCGCCAAACGCTCGGCCAGGCGATGATCGGCGCGCACGCGGCGCACGTAATCCACCGCGACCGCATCGTCGTCATCCATGCGGAACTGCACCACCACGTCGGCGGTCAGATCGATGTGGCGCGCCAGGGCCTCGCGGCAGGACGGGGCATGGCGGGCGGGGGGCAGCTGCTCGATCCGGATCTGGGGCATCACCTGTGCCAACCGCTGCAGGCGGGCCAGCCAGCGCGCGGGCAGATCCGCGCCCGTGACGATGATCAGGAGGAAATCGGGGTCGGTCTGCCACATCAACGGAGGGATGCAGACGGCCTCGAACCAGCGCATCCGCTGCTCCATGCGGGCAGGGTCGTAAAGAATGGCCCGGTTGCGGTGCAGATCATCGCCGGTGGTCTGGAAATCGCCCTGCGTCAGCAGCGAAAAACGACACAGGCCCAGGACTTGAATGCGCATCACGGTTCCTTGAACGGCAAATGCAGTATGTGCACGGCGTCCGGTCGGTCAACCGAAAAGACAAAGGCCCGACACAGGGTGCCGGGCCTTTGCCAGTCATGATCCGGGACGATCAGTCCTCGTTGCGATCCTCGGGCACATCCACCGCCTCGGGGGTGGAGGGCGCAAAGCTCGGCTCGGGGGCGGCCAGGGCGGCCGCGGCCTCGGCGGCGCTGCGACGCGCCTCGATGACCTCGGCGTCCCGCTCGGTCGCGATGCGGCGAACGCGCGTGGTCGCACCACCGGTGCCCGCCGGGATCAGGCGGCCCACGATGACGTTCTCCTTGAGGCCGACCAGCTTGTCGCGCTTGCCCTGGACGGCAGCCTCGGTCAGCACACGGGTCGTCTCCTGGAAGGAGGCGGCCGAGATGAAGCTGCGGGTCTGCAGGCTGGCCTTGGTGATGCCCAGCAGGACAGGCTCGCCCGTGGCGGGACGTCCGCCGCGTGCCTCGATCTTGGCGTTCTCCTCGACGAATTCGTCACGCTCGACGTTCTCGCCCTTCAGCAGCGTGGTGTCGCCGCCGTCCAGGATCTCGATCTTCTGCAGCATCTGGCGAACGATCACCTCGATGTGCTTGTCGTTGATCTTCACGCCCTGCAGTCGATAGACGTCCTGCACCTCGTCGATGAGATAGTCGGCCAGTGCCTCGATCCCCATGATGCGCAGGATGTCATGCGGCGCAGGATTGCCGTCCATGATATAGTCACCCTTCTGCACGAAGTCGCCTTCCTGCACCGGGATGTGCTTGCCCTTGGGCACCATGTATTCGACGGGGGTCAGACCCTCCTCGGACGGCTCCAGCGTGATGCGGCGCTTGTTCTTGTAGTCCTTGCCAAAGCGCACATAGCCGTCGATCTCGGCAATGATCGCGTGATCCTTGGGACGACGGGCCTCGAACAGTTCGGCCACACGCGGCAGACCACCGGTGATGTCCTTGGTCCGCGCGCCTTCGCGCGGGATGCGGGCCACCACGTCGCCGGGACGAATCTCCTGGCCGTCCTCGACCGACAGCACGGCATCCACCGACATCGGATAGCTGACCGGGTTGCCCTGGTCGTTGCGCACCGGTTCGCCGTTGGCGTCCATGATGATGATCTCGGGCTTGAGGTCGTTGCCCTTCGGCGCCGACCGCCAGTCCGTCACGATCTTCTGGGTCATCCCCGTCGCATCGTCGGTCTCGTCGCGGACCGAGATCCCCGACATCAGGTCGACGAACTTGGCGATGCCGCCCTTCTCCGCGATGATCGGCAGGGTATAGGGGTCCCATTCGAACAGCTTCGCGCCGCGGATGACCCGCTCGCCTTCCTTCACGAACAGCTTGGAGCCGTAGAACAGCTTGTGGCTGGCCCGCTCCTGCCCCTGGTCGTCCAGGACCAGCAGCTGCATGTTGCGCGACATCACCACCTGGTCGCCATTGGCATTGCCCAGGATGTTGGCGTTGCGATAGGACACCGTGCCCTCGTGGGATGCGGCCTGGAACGACTGCTGGCCGCCCTGCGCAATGCCGCCGATGTGGAACGTCCGCATCGTCAGCTGGGTGCCCGGCTCGCCGATCGACTGCGCGGCGATGATGCCGACAGCCTCGCCGATGTTGACCAGCGTGCCGCGGGCCAGATCGCGGCCATAGCACAGCGCACAGATCCCGTCTTCGGATTCGCAGGTCAGCGCCGAGCGGATGCGCACGGTCTGCACGCCTGCCGCCTCGATGGCGTCGGCGCGGCGTTCGTCGATCACCTCGCCGGCGCGGACGATAATCTCGTCCTCGCCCGGGACCAGCACGTCCTCGGCGGTGGTACGGCCCAGCACGCGTTCGGCGAGCGGGCTGATGACCTCGCCGTCGTTCACCGCGGCGGATGCCGTGATGGCGCGTTCGGTGCCGCAATCATGCTCGCGGATGATGCAGTCCTGCGCGACGTCGACCAGACGACGCGTCAGATAGCCCGAGTTCGCCGTCTTCAACGCCGTGTCCGACAGACCCTTCCGGGCGCCGTGGGTCGAGTTGAAGTATTCAAGAACGGTCAGACCTTCCTTGAAGTTCGAAATGATCGGCGTCTCGATGATCTCACCCGACGGCTTGGCCATCAGGCCGCGCATGCCGCCCAGCTGCTTCATCTGGTTGACCGAACCCCGCGCACCGGAATGCGCCATCATATAGACCGAGTTCGGCTCCATCTCGGCGCCGTTCTCGTCCTTTTTCTTGGACGAGATGGTGGTCATCATGGCTTCGGTCACGCGGTCGTTGCACTTGGACCAGGCGTCGACAACCTTGTTGTACTTCTCGCCCTGGGTGATCAGGCCGTCCAGGTACTGCTGTTCGAATTCCTTGACCTGATCTTGGACCTCGCCGACGATCTCCCACTTGGTGTCGGGAACGACCATGTCGTCCTTGCCAAAGCTGATGCCGGCCTTGAATGCCTCGCGGAACCCAAGCGTCATGATCTGGTCGCAGAAGATCACCGATTCCTTCTGACCGCAGTAGCGGTAGACGGTGTCGATGACGACCTGAACGTCCTTCTTGCGCAGCAACTGGTTGACCAGGCTGAACGGCGCCTTGGCATTCAGCGGCAGCAGACCGCCAAGCCGCAGCCGGCCCGGCGTGGTCTCGAACCGCTGCCAAACCTCATTCCCGTTCTCGTCGATCTGCTTGATGCGCGCCTGAATCTTGGCGTGCAGATGCACCTCGCCTGCGGCCAGCGCATGCTCGACCTCGTCGATGTTGGAGAAGGCCATGCCTTCGCCCTTCATCCCGTCGCGCATCATCGTGACATAATAGATGCCAAGAATCATGTCCTGCGACGGCACGATGATCGGCGCGCCGTTGGCGGGCGACAGAACGTTGTTCGTCGACATCATCAGGACGCGCGCCTCAAGCTGCGCCTCAAGGCTCAGCGGAACGTGCACGGCCATCTGGTCGCCGTCAAAGTCGGCGTTGAAGGCCGAACAGACCAGCGGATGCAGCTGGATCGCCTTGCCTTCGATCAGGATTGGCTCGAACGCCTGGATGCCAAGACGGTGCAGCGTGGGCGCACGGTTCAGCAGGACCGGATGCTCGCGGATGACCTCGTCCAGGATGTCCCAGACCTCGGGGCGTTCCTTTTCGACCAGCTTCTTGGCCTGCTTGACGGTGGAGGACAGACCCTTCGCCTCAAGCCGCGAATAGATGAACGGCTTGAACAGCTCCAAGGCCATCTTCTTGGGCAGGCCGCACTGATGCAGCTTCAGTTCCGGGCCGGTCACGATGACCGAACGACCCGAAAAGTCGACGCGCTTGCCCAGAAGGTTCTGGCGGAAGCGGCCCTGCTTGCCCTTCAGCATGTCCGAAAGCGACTTCAGCGGGCGACGGTTGTTGCCCGTGATGACGCGGCCGCGACGGCCGTTGTCGAACAGCGCATCGACCGATTCCTGCAGCATGCGCTTTTCGTTGCGCACGATGATGTCGGGGGCGCGCAGCTCGATCAGCCGCTTGAGGCGGTTGTTCCGGTTGATCACCCGGCGATACAGGTCGTTCAGGTCCGACGTGGCGAACCGGCCGCCGTCCAGCGGGACCAGCGGGCGCAGCTCCGGCGGAATGACCGGAATCACGGTCAGGACCATCCATTCCGGACGGTTGCCCGATTCCAGGAAGCTCTCGACGATCTTCAGGCGCTTGATGATCTTCTTGGGCTTCAGCTCGCCGGTGGCGGCCTTCAGATCCTCGCGCAGCTGATCGGCGGTCGCCGCAAGATCGATATTGGCCAGCATCGCACGGATCGCCTCGGCCCCGATATCCGCCTGGAAGGCGTCGGCGCCAAAGTTGTCCTGCGCGTCCAGGAACTCTTCCTCGGACAGCAGCTGGCCATAGGTCAGGTCGGTCAGACCCGGCTCGATGACGACATAGTTCTCGAAATACAGAATGCGTTCCAGATCGCGCAGCGTCATGTCCAGCATCAGACCGATGCGCGAGGGCAGCGACTTCAGGAACCAGATATGCGCGACGGGGGCGGCCAGCTCGATATGGCCCATCCGCTCGCGGCGGACCTTCTGCAGGGTCACCTCGACGCCGCATTTCTCGCAGACCAGGCCGCGATACTTCATGCGCTTGTACTTGCCGCACAGGCATTCGTAATCCTTGATCGGACCAAAGATGCGCGCGCAGAACAGGCCGTCACGTTCCGGCTTGAACGTGCGATAGTTGATGGTTTCGGGCTTCTTCACCTCGCCAAAGGACCAAGCCAGAATTTCTTCGGGCGAGGCCAGCGAGATCTTGATTTCATTGAACTGCCGCGGCGGGGCCAGCGGGTTCAGGGGGTTCGTGGCAAGTTCCTGGTTCATTCTCAATTCCTAATGAAGGGCATGGAGGAAGGGGTGGTGAGGGCTTTCGCCCTCACTCGTCCTCGTCCACATCCAGGAGTTCCATGTTGAGGCCCAGACCCCGGACCTCCTTGACCAGCACGTTGAACGATTCCGGCACACCCGCCTCGAAGTTGTCCTCGCCCTTGACGATGGACTCGTAGACCTTGGTGCGGCCGGCGACGTCGTCCGACTTGACGGTCAGCATTTCCTGCAACGTATAGGCGGCGCCATAGGCCTCCAGGGCCCAGACCTCCATCTCGCCAAGACGCTGGCCACCGAACTGGGCCTTGCCGCCCAAGGGCTGCTGCGTGACCAACGAGTAGGGACCCGTCGAACGCGCGTGCATCTTGTCATCGACAAGGTGGTGCAGCTTGAGGACGTACTTCATGCCCACGGTGACCTTGCGGGCGAACTGCTCGCCCGTGCGGCCGTCGAACACCACCGACTGACCCGAGGTGTCGAACCCGGCACGCGTCAGCGCGTCGTTCACGTCCGCCTCCTTGGCGCCGTCAAAGACCGGCGTGGCGATGGGAACACCGGCGCGCACCGTATCCGCGTGCTCGCGCAGCTGCTCGTCCTCCATGCCCTCGAAGGTGTCGGCATACAGCTCGTCGCCGTAACCGATGCGCATGGCCTCGCGGACCGGAGTCATGTCGCCATTGCGGCGGTAATCCTCCAGCGCCTCGTCGATCTTGAGGCCCAGGGCACGGCTGGCCCAACCCATGTGGGTCTCCAGGATCTGACCCACGTTCATGCGCGACGGCACGCCCAGGGGGTTCAGAACCAGGTCGACGGGGGTGCCGTCCGCCAGGAACGGCATGTCCTCCATCGGGACCACCTTGGACACAACGCCCTTGTTGCCGTGACGACCGGCCATCTTGTCGCCCGCCTGCAGCTTGCGCTTCACGGCGACGAACACCTTGACCATCTTCATCACGCCCGGCGGCAGGTCGTCGCCCTGACGGACCTTCTCGACCTTGTCCTCGAAACGCGCCTCCAGCAGCTTCTTCTGGGTGTCGTACTGGCCGTTCAGGGCCTCGACATCCTTGGCCACGTCCTCTTCGGACACGGCCAGCTGCCACCACTGGCCACGCGACATGGTGCCCAGCAGCTCCTCGGTGATCTCGGTCCCCGAACGGATGCCCTTGGGGGCCTTCAGCGCGGTCTTGCCCAGGATCAGGGTCTTGAGACGCGCATAGATGTTGCGGTCCAGGATGCCCTGTTCGTCGTCGCGGTCGCGCGCCAGACGCTCGACTTCCTCGCGCTCGATCTGCAGGGCGCGCTCGTCCTTGTCGACGCCGTGGCGGTTGAACACCCGGACCTCGACGATGGTGCCATAGGCGCCGGGCGGCAGACGCAGCGAGGTGTCGCGGACGTCGGACGCCTTTTCCCCAAAGATGGCGCGCAGCAGCTTCTCCTCCGGCGTCATCGGGCTTTCGCCTTTGGGGGTGATCTTGCCCACCAGGATGTCGCCCGGACCGCATTCGGCGCCGATATAGACGATGCCGGCCTCATCCAGGTTGCGCAGGGCCTCTTCGCCCACGTTCGGGATGTCGCGGGTGATCTCCTCCGGCCCCAGCTTGGTGTCGCGGGCCGCAACCTCGTATTCGTCGATATGGATCGAGGTGAACACGTCGTCGCGGTGGATCCGCTCGCTGATCAGGATCGAGTCCTCGTAGTTGTAGCCGTTCCACGGCATGAACGCGACGACCACGTTCCGGCCGATCGCCAGTTCGCCCTGGTCGGTCGAGGGACCGTCCGCGATGACCTGGTTGGCCACGACCTTCTCGCCCACCTTGACCAGCGGACGCTGGTTGATGGTCGAGGACTGGTTCGAGCGCTTGAACTTGCGCAGACGATAGATGTCCACGCCTGCATCGCCCGCACCCATGTTCTCGGTCGCCCGGACCACGATGCGCTGCGCGTCGACCTGGTCGATCACGCCGCCGCGGCGCGCCATGATGGCGGCCCCGGAATCGCGGGCAACGGTCGCCTCCATGCCGGTGCCGACGAACGGCGCCTCGGCGCGCAGCAGCGGAACCGCCTGACGCTGCATGTTGGAGCCCATCAGCGCGCGGTTGGCGTCGTCGTTCTCAAGGAACGGGATCAGGGCTGCTGCGACCGACACCAGCTGCTTGGGCGACACGTCGATCAGGTCGATCGCGTCCACCGGGTTCAGCATGAAGTCGCCCGACTGGCGGGTGCTGATCAGCTCGTCGACGAACCCGCCCTCGGCGTCCAGCGTCGCGTTGGCCTGCGCCACAGTGTGACGCATCTCCTCGGTCGCGGACATATAGACGACCTCGTCGGTCACCTTGCCCTCGATCACCTTGCGATAGGGGGTCTCGATAAAGCCGTACTTGTTGACCCGTGCGAAGGTGGCGAGGCTGTTGATCAGACCGATGTTCTGGCCTTCCGGCGTCTCGATCGGGCACATCCGGCCATAATGGGTCGGGTGGACGTCGCGAACCTCAAAGCCCGCACGCTCGCGCGTCAGACCGCCCGGCCCCAGGGCCGACAGGCGACGCTTGTGCGTCACTTCGGACAGCGGGTTGGTCTGGTCCATGAACTGCGACAGCTGCGAGCTGCCGAAGAATTCACGCACCGCCGCCGCCGCGGGTTTGGCGTTGATCAGGTCCTGCGGCATGACGGTGTCGATCTCGACGCCGGACATGCGCTCGCGGATGGCACGCTCCATGCGCAGCAGGCCGACGCGGTACTGGTTCTCCATCAGCTCGCCGACCGAACGCACCCGGCGGTTGCCCAGGTGGTCGATGTCGTCGATCTCGCCCTTGCCGTCGCGCAGTTCGACCAGGCCGCTGATGCAGTGCACGATGTCCTCATGGCGCAGCGTGCGCTGCGTGTCGGGGGCATCCAGCGCCAGACGCATGTTCATCTTGACCCGGCCCACGGCGGACAGGTCATAGCGCTCGCTGTCGAAGAACAGCGAGTTGAACAGGTTCGACGCGGCCTCGACGGTGGGCGGCTCGCCCGGGCGCATGACGCGATAGATGTCCATCAGCGCGCCTTCGCGGCCCATGTTCTTGTCGGCCGCCATCGTGTTGCGGATGTAGGGACCCACGTTGACGTGGTCGATGTCCAGAACCGGCACGTCGGTGATGTCGTTGTCCAGCAGCACCTTCAGCAGGCCGCCGGTCATCTCGCCCTGCTTGTCGTATTCCGCGGTGATCTCGTCGCCGGCCTCGGCATAGATGAAGCCGGTCTGGTCGTTGACGATGTCCTTGGCGACGAAGCGGCCGACGATGCGCTCGAACGGGACGAACAGGTTCAGCTGCTCTTCGGATTCCAGCAGCTTCTTCACAAGGCGCGGGGTGACCTTCTCGCCGGCCTTCGTGATGACCTCGCCGGTATCGGCGTTCACCAGGTCATAGGCAGGCCGGGTGCCGCGCACGCGCTCGGGGAAGAACCGCGTCACCCAGCCCTGCTCGCGCCCCTCGCGGCGCAGGGAGTAGGTCACGGTCTCGTAGAACGCGTCCATGATCGCTTCCTGATCCATGCCCAGGGCATAGAGCAGCGTCGTCACCGGCAGCTTGCGGCGGCGGTCGATCCGGGCGAACACCAGGTCCTTGGCGTCGAATTCGAAGTCCAGCCACGAGCCGCGATACGGAATGATGCGGCAGGCGAACAGCAGCTTGCCCGAGGAATGGGTCTTGCCGCGGTCATGGTCGAAGAACACGCCCGGGCTGCGGTGCATCTGGCTGACGACCACGCGCTCGGTGCCGTTCACGATGAACGTGCCGTTCGTCGTCATCAGGGGCATGTCACCCATGAAGACGTCCTGTTCCTTGATGTCCTTGACGGATTTCGCCCCGGTGTTCTCGTCGACATCGAACACGATCAGACGCAGGGTGACCTTCAGCGGCGCGGCATAGGTCATGTCGCGCTGCTGGCACTCGTCCACGTCGTATTTCGGCTTCTCCAGCTCGTACTTCACGAATTCCAGCGTCGCTGTCTCGTTAAAGTCCTTGATCGGGAACACGGACTGGAACACGCCCTGGATGCCGTCACCATCGTTATGACCGCTGCCCTCGCCCGAGTTCAGGAACAGGTCATAGGAGGATTTTTGAACCTCGATCAGGTTCGGCATCTCCAGAACTTCACGGATGTTGCCATAATAGCGGCGGATCCGCTTTTGGCCGACATAAGCTTGCGCCATGGGGTCTTGTCACCTTTCGTCTTCGCGCGCGTCCGGGTCGGGGCCCCCGGAACGCACCTACGAATGCAGGGGTGAGGTTCCATTCGTGCCACGCGTCCCACCGCGCGGCTCCCGAACCTCGAACATGCCCTGAAGGAATGTCCGCCAGCCGGACCGCCCTTCAAGACAGGTTCGGCAGGGACCGGGAAACCCCGGACCCTGCCTGTCTTCAACCGATCACGGGATCGATTACTTCAGCTCGACCTTGGCGCCGGCTGCTTCCAGCTTCTTTTTCACTTCTTCGGCATCAGCCTTGGAAGCGCCTTCTTTGACCTTGCCGCCAGCTTCGACCAGGTCCTTGGCTTCTTTCAGGCCCAGACCGGTGATGCCGCGAACTTCCTTGATCACGTTGATCTTGTTGGCGCCGGCTTCGACCAGGACGACGTCGAATTCGGTCTTCTCTTCTTCGGCCTCTGCCGAAGCAGCCGGGCCAGCCATCATGACGGCGCCACCGGCGGCCGGCTCGATGCCGTACTCATCCTTCAGGATGGTCTTCAGTTCCTGGGCTTGCAGCAGGGTCAGGCCCACGATTTCTTCGGCGAGTTTCTTCAGATCAGCCATTTTTCCGTTCTTTCCAGTTAATGTTCCAACGTCGGGTCTTCAACCACCAGTAGGGATCAGGTTGCTTACGCAGCCTCACGTTCCTCAAGGGTCGTGAGGATGCTCGCGATGTTCGAAGCAGGCGCGCCAATGGCACCGGCGATGTTCGAAGCGGGCGCACCGAGGCACGACACGATCTGAGCAATCAGCTCTTCACGCGACGGCATCGAGGCGACGGCTTTCACACCGGCCGGATCCAGGGCCGAGTCACCCATCGCACCACCCAGGATCACGAAACGCTCGTTATCCTTGGCGTACTTGTCGGCGATCCGCGCAGCAGCGGTCGGATCCTCCGAATAGGCGATCACGGTCATGCCCGTCAGATAGTCGGCGATGCTTGCGCAAGGCTTTCCTTCCAGGGCGATCTTGGCGAGCTTGTTCTTGGCAACGCGAACCGAACCACCCGCTTCGCGCATGCGCGCGCGGAGGTCCTGCATATGTGCAACCGTCATCCCCTCGTAGTGGGCAACCACCACGACGCCAGAGCTTTCGAAGATCTGGCCGAGTTCGTCGACCAGCTGTTCTTTCTGCGCTCTATCCACGGTTTCACTCCAAGTAGGGGGGTATCCCCCCGGCTCTCACTTTTCCCGGCCAAGAGGGGCCGGGTCGGGTCCGTTAGGGCAAGATCACCCGAAGGTCGGAACCTTCGGAAAAACGCTTCCCCATCTCAGGAAGGACATTAAGCAAGGTTTCCCCCGCACCCTCCGTCTCGGACAGGACAGGGCCGCGTGCGGCCCCGCCATCCCCTGCCCTTTCAGGCAGGGAAATCCTGTGGTCTCAGTTGGCGGTCGCCGAAACGACGTCCACCGACACGCCCGGACCCATGGTCGAGCTGATCGAGACCTTTTTCATGTAGGTGCCCTTGGCACCCGTCGGCTTGGCGCGGCTGACCGCGTCCACGAAGGCGCGGAGGTTCTGGGCCAGCTTGTCCTCGTCGAACGAGACCTTGCCGATGCCCGCATGAACCACGCCGGCCTTCTCGGCCTTGAACTGGACTTCGCCACCCTTGGCTGCTTCGACGGCCGATTTCACGTCCATCGTCACGGTGCCGACCTTGGGGTTCGGCATCAGGTTGCGCGGGCCCAGGATCTTGCCCAGACGACCGACCAGCGGCATCATGTCCGGCGTCGCGATGCAACGGTCGAACTCGATCTTGCCGGACTGGATGGTCTCCATCAGGTCCTCGGCGCCGACGATGTCTGCACCAGCGGCCCTGGCTTCGTCAGCCTTGGGGCCACGGGCGAACACGGCGACGCGGACGTCCTTGCCGGTGCCTGCGGGCAGGGTCACCACACCACGGACCATCTGGTCGGCGTGACGCGGGTCGACGCCAAGGTTCAGCGCGATCTCGACGGTCTCGTCGAACTTGGCCGAAGCCGAGGTCTTGACCAGCTTGATGGCGTCCTCGACGGTCAGGTTGGCCTTGCCCTCGAATGCGGTGCGGGCGGCGGCTTTTTTCTTCGACAGTTTTGCCATGATCAGCCCCTCACCTCGATACCGATCGAACGGGCCGAGCCGACGATGATCTTCATCGCGGCGTCGATGTCGTTCGCGGACAGGTCCTTCATCTTGGTCTCGGCGATCTCACGGATCTGCTTGACCGTCACCGAACCGGCATTGGCACGGCCCGGCTTGTCCGAACCCTTGGCGCGGTTGCGCTTGCCCACGGGCTTCAGGCCAGCCGCCTTCTTCAGGAGGAAGGACGCCGGGGGCGTCTTCGTCTCGAAGGTGAACGACTTGTCGGCGTAATAGGTGATGACGACGGGCACGGGCGAACCCTGCTCCATCTCCTGGGTCTTGGCGTTGAATTCTTTGCAGAACGCCATGATGTTGATTCCGCGCTGACCCAGAGCCGGGCCGACGGGGGGCGACGGGTTCGCCTGACCCGCCTTGATTTGCAGCTTGAGGCTGCCGACAACTTTCTTGGCCATCTGGCCTTCTCCTTATCATCACGCCCCGTGATGCGGGGCCGACTTAGCGGTGCGGCACAAGGGCCTCCCGCAGTTGCATCACGCGGTCTTGGAGACCTGCGTGAATTCCAGCTCGACCGGCGTGGGCCGGCCAAAGATCGACACCGTCACCTTGATGCGCGAGGAAATCTCGTCGATCTCCTCGACCATGCCCGAGAACCCTTCGAACGGGCCGTCGGTCACGCTGACCTTCTCGCCCACGTCAAAGCGGATCAGGTTGCGCGGCGCCACCGGCTCACCGTCGCCGGTGCGGTGCAGCATCATGTTCACCTCGTCGTCGCGCATGGGCATCGGCTTGCCCTGCGCGCCCAGGAACCCGGTGACGCGGTTGATCGAATTGACCAGGTGATAGGTGCGATCCGACATTTCCATGTGGACCAGCACATAACCGGGCATGAAGCGCCGCTCGGACGTGACCTTCTTGCCGCGGCGGATCTCGATCACTTCCTCGGTCGGGACCAGCACCTCGTCGATGTGATCCTCAAGACCCTTCTCGGCGACGGCCTGGCGAATCGCCTCTGCGACCTTCTTTTCGAAGTTCGACAGGACGCTGACCGAATACCAACGCTTTGCCATGTCTCGATCGACCCCTGCTCATCTTTTCGGGAATCACGCGCGGACGCGCCAACCCTTTGAATTCCATAACGTCCGAAAATATAGATATCGGCGCGCATGCGCATTCGATGCACGCCGTGTTCCCGGACAGTCGGGGGCAGATACCGCCCCTGCCGGGAAATTGCAACCCCCGATCAGCCGCTGATCAGGCGCAGCCCCTGCGTCAGACCGGTGCGGATCGCCAGGTCGACCAGGAAAAAGAACAGGCTGGTGATCGAGGCAAAGATCAGCACCATGATGGTGGTGGTGATCACCTCGCGGCGCGTCGGCCAGGTGATCTTGGCGGCCTCGGCACGGACCTGGTTGATGAACTGGACGGGATTGGCCACGGGCGGCTCCTTGAGCAGATGCGAGGCTGGGTCTAGCGCCATGACGGCGGCACTGCAACCCTGAACGGCGCAGGTTGCTGATGGCGGAAGGACCTGGCAGGGGCAGGGGGACTCGAACCCACGACCCTCGGTTTTGGAGACCGATGCTCTACCAACTGAGCTATACCCCTGAGGTCGGGCCTGATTAGAACCACCCCGCGCGGGCGTCAAGCAGATAAGCGCGCCCTGCCCGCCGGGCCACCGTCACAGAAACCGCGGAAACTCGATCTTGGGGCAGCGGTCCTGGACCACGGTCACCCCGGCGGCGCGTGCCCGCGCGGCGGCGGCATCGTCGCGCACGCCCAGCTGGGTCCAGATGACGCGCAGGTCCGGCAGATGCGCCAGGGCCTGATCCACGATCGCCCCCACCGCATCCGACCGGCGGAACACGTCGACCATCTGCACCCCAGCATCTGCGGGAATTTCGGCCAGCGTGGCGTGGACCGTCTCTCCCAGGATGGTGCCGCCGGCATGGCCGGGATTGACCGGGATGACGCGAATGCCCTGCGACTGCAGATAGCGCGCAACGCCCCAGCTGGGGCGCGCCTCGTTGGGCGACAGGCCCACCATGGCGATGACCCGCGTGTCGCGGGCGATGCGCGCGATGTCCTGATCCTCGGCCGTCTGAATATCCATGATCCCCTCCTGCATGCCCCACACCTCCGGGTTGCAGCCTCTCATAGAAAAAGCGCCCGGTCCATGATGGCCGGGCGCAAGTCGCGGAACGAGGGACAGTGATCTGGACATGACCGTTCCGGGGTCATGCCATGAGATGTAAATGGGCATCAGCCACAAAAGTTCCAGAGCGATCGCGGTTTCGTGATTCGCAGGCCCTCTGCGGTCATTCGCGCCAGATCTGGCGCGCGGCCTGGGTGATCCCCGAGGGGTCCTGCATCAGGCGGCGTTCCGCGGCCCCCGATTCCAGCAGGTACAACCGCCCGCCCACCAGTGCGAAATGGCGCGGATCACCGGGCTGGGGCCGCCCCTCGACCACCGAAACCGGGCACATGCCGCCCAGAGCCGGCGCATAGCTGCGGGGATCGGCCTCGAACCGGGCGCGATTCTCCTCCGAGGAGAAGTGCCACAGCTGACCGCGCCACATGGTCGCGATGTCGCTGCGCCCCGGCAGGGCGCGGCCCGCCTGCGCATAGCCCACCGGGTCGAACCCCCCCACGGCCCAGTCCTGCGCCGCCGCAGGCAGGGCGGGCACCAGGGTCAGCAGAAGGGACAGGGCAAGGGCACGCATGGCGACTCGGGCGTTAGGGGTCGGGCCTGTGTGACACCTGCCGCACCGAATCTCAACGCGCGTGACATAATCGTCGCAGCGATGTGATATTCAGGCACGCCCCGCCGCATAAAGCGCCACCGCCGCGGCATTCGACACGTTCAGCGACCCGAAATCGGCCGCAAAGGGAATGCGCGCGACATGATCGCAGGTCTTCATGGTCAACTCTCGCATGCCGGGCCCCTCGGCGCCCAGCACCAGGCAGACCGCGCGGCCCGACAGGTCCGACATCAGATCGGGCAGCGATTCGGTGCCGGTGCCGTCCAGGCCGACCAGGATAAATCCCATGTTCTTCAGCTGGGTCAGCGCCTCGGCCAGGTTCGGCACGCGCAGATAGGGCTGCCGCTCCAGCGCGCCCGACGCGGTCTTGGCCAGCGCCCCGGTCTCGGGGGCCGAATGGCGCGAGGGCGCGATGACCGCGCGGGCGCCGAACACCTCGGCGCTGCGCAGGATCGCGCCCACGTTATGCGGGTCGGTCACCCGGTCCAGCGCGACCAGCAGGGGCCGCGTCTCTCCGGGGGCCTCGCGCAGCGCGACCTCGGACAGGCTGCCCCATTTCAGCGGCTTGACCTCCAGCGCGGCGCCCTGATGCACGCTTTCGGCGGCCAGGCCCACGGTCTTGTCGAAGATGCGCGGGTCGGTGATCTCGGGCTCCATCCCGTGCAGGTCGCCAAGGCGGGTGACCGCGTTCTGGGTCACCACCAGGCGCAGCTTCTCGCGCACGGGGTTGGCCAGCGCGTCGCGCACGGCATGCAGGCCGAACAGCCAGACGGTCTCGGCGGCGGCGGCGCGGCGGGCGCGTTCCTTGTCGATGACCCAGGTGGGTTTCTTGGGGTTTGCCGGTCTTTCGGCCATGCGCGGCCTCCTTTCGTCGTCCCCCCTTCTGTGCGCGGGACGGGCCTGTCGCGCAAGCCCCGGAAATGTGCTTGACGCCCCCCGGCGGGGCAGCTAATCACCCGGCACGCCGAAAGCGATCGGCGGGCGACGTGCTGCAAGGTGCGGCAGCGGACTGTAACTCCGCCGGGGAGACCCACGCCTGGTTCGATTCCAGGGTCGCCCACCATTCCCCTCCCCCGACATCCTTCCGGCGACCCCGCTGCGGCGCGGCAATAAAACCGCCGCACAGGTCCGGCAGGGGGTTTTGCTGCGGCCTTGCCCCGGCTAATCTTCCCGCATCATCACGAGTGCCGGGGTTATCAAGTGCCAGCCAAGAAACACAAACAGCCCAATCTGCTGATCGTGGGGCAGGCCGGGCGGCTGGAATACGAAGCCGTGATCTTCATGGCCAGCCTGCGGGCCCATGCCCCGGATTGGACCGGCCGCGTCATCATCGCCGAACCCACCCCCGACGGCGCCTGGAGCGGCCACGACACCGCCATCTCTCAGCCGTGCCGCGACCTGCTGACCGGGTTTGGCGCCGAGATCCTGCCCTTTACCGCACGCCATTTCGGCGCCGCCTATCCCCAAGGCAACAAGATCGAGGCCCTGGCCCTTCTGCCCGCGGGCGAGCCGTTCCTGTTCTTCGACACGGACACGCTGATCACCGGCCCGCTGGACCAGGTCCGTCTGGACCCGAGCCGCCCCTCCGCGTCGATGCGCCGCGAGGGCACCTGGCCCAAGCCGCCGCTGTACGGCCCCGGCTATCAAGCCATCTGGCGGTCGATCTATGACCGCTTTGGCGTGCCCTTCGACGACACGCTGGACCTGTCGCAGCCGGACGAGCACTGGGAACGCTATCTGTATTTCAACGCGGGCTGGTTCTTCGGCGCCGATCCGGCGGAATTCGGGCGCCGCTATCTGGACTGGGCGCTGGCGCTGCGCGACACGCCGCATGACGAACTGGCCTGCCAGGTCATGGACCCCTGGCTGGATCAGGTGGTCCTGCCGGTGGTCATCGCCAGCCTGGGCGGCGGGCGCCCAGGGCCGGCCCTGGCTGGTCTGGATGGCGACATCACCTGCCATTACCGCAAGCTGCCGCTGCTTTACGCGCAGCATTCCGACGCCGCCATCGCCGCCCTGGAATCCGCCATCGCCCCGCGCGAGATCAAGCGCGTGCTGCGCGAATGGGAACCCGCGCGCAAGCTGGCCTATCAGGAAAAGGGCCGCCAGAAGGTCCGACCCATCTTTGCCGACCGCCCCGGCGCCCCGGAGCGGATGATTCGCAACCAGCTCAAGGCGCGGGGCTGGTGGCTGGTCTAAGGCCTACTGCCCTGCCCCTTCGGATGACTGCGCCCAGATGTTGACGTCGCCCATCGCGGACAGATCGTCGATGCGGGCCAGCTCATCCGCGGTAAAGTCGCGGTTCTGCAGCGCCCCCACGCAGTCGCGCACCTGTTCGGCCCGCGACGCCCCGATCAGCGCACTGGTCACGCGGTCATCGCGCAGCACCCAGGCCACGGCCATCTGCGCCAGGCTCTGACCGCGGCTGGCGGCCAGGTCGTTCAGCCCGTTCAGGCGGGCGATCATCTCGTCACTCAGCCAGTCGGGCGACAGCGATTTACCCTGCGCTGCGCGGCTGTCCTGGGGCACGCCGCCCAGGTATTTCGACGTCAGCATCCCCTGCGCCAGCGGCGTGAAGACGATGCCGCCCATCCCCTCCTCCGCCAGCGTGTCCAGCAGGCCGTCGTTTTCCACCCACCGGTTCAGCATGTTGTAGCTGGGCTGGTGGATGATGCAGGGCGTGCCCAGATCGCGCAGGATCGCCGCCGCCTGCCGGGTGCGCGCGCTGTTATAGCTGCTGATGCCGACATACAGCGCCCGGCCCGACCGCACGATATGGTCCAGCGCGCCCATCGTCTCCTCCAGCGGGGTCTCGGGGTCGAAACGGTGCGAATAGAAGATGTCGACGTAATCCAGCCCCATCCGCTTCAGCGACTGGTCGCAGCTGGCGATCAGCGACTTGCGGCTGCCCCAGACGCCATAGGGGCCGGGCCACATGTCATAGCCCGCCTTGCTGCTGATCACCAACTGATCGCGCAGCCCGTGGAAGTCGGTCCGCAGGATCTCTCCGAACGCCTCCTCGGCGCTGCCGGGGGGCGGGCCGTAGTTGTTGGCCAGGTCGAAATGGGTGATGCCCAGATCGAATGCCGTGCGGCAGATGTCGCGTTTGGTCTGGTGGGGCGTGTCATGGCCGAAATTGTGCCACAGCCCCAGGCTGATCGCGGGCAGCTTCAGGCCCGTGCGGCCACAGCGGCGGTATTCCATGCGGTCATGGCGGGTGGGGTCAGGGTGATACATCGGGGTCCTCCTTGGGGGGCGGGGCCAGGCGGATCGGCCCGCGCGGATCGGGTCCGGCCGGACGGCCCTTTTGCGTGACGGCGATGCGCCCCTCGACCGCCAGATCCAGCGCGATGCGGCGCAACGGCTCCATCAGCGGACGCCAGTCGGCGGCCAGGTCGCGGGCCACCTGGCTGGGACAGCAGGTGGTGCCCGGCCGCAGCCGGGCGACCTGCGCAAGGATGGCCCCGCGCAGGTCGTCATCGGTCATCCCAAGACGGCATCGCAGCGCGCGCAGACGCCGGGATGCCGGTGCGTGCCGACATCGGGCAGGATCTTCCAGCAGCGCTGGCATTTCTCGCCCTCCGCCGTCTCGAAGACGACGCCGATGCCGGGGGCCTCGGCCATGCGGAACGCCTCGGTGGGCGCGGGGTCCGCGGTCAGCGACAGGTCCGAGGTGATGCACACATCCGCAAAGGCCACCCATTTCAGCGCGGCCAGCATGTCCGCATCCTCGACATGGACGACGGGCGCGGCCTCCAGGCTGGCGCCGATGGTCTTGTCAGACCGCTTGACCTCCAGCGCGGCGGTCACCACGCGGCGGGCGCGGCGGACATGATCCCATTTCGCGGCCAGCGGCTCGTTCAGCCAATCGGCGGGGGTCGGCGCAAAATCGTGCAAGTGCACGCTGTCATCGTCGGACGGGAAACGCGACAGCCAGACATCCTCCATCGTGAAGGGCAGGATCGGCGCCAGCCAGGTCACCAGCCGGTGGAACAGCAGGTCAAGCACCGTCCGCGACGCGCGGCGGCGGTCGCTGTCCGCCGCGTCGCAATACAGCGCATCCTTGCGCACGTCGAAATAGAAGGCCGACAGATCGACGGTGCAGAACTGGAACAGCGTCTGGAACACGCCCTGGAAATCAAACGCCGCATAGCCCTTGCGGACCTGATGATCCAGCTGCGCCAGCCGGTGCAGCATCCACTGCTCCAGCTCGGGCATCTGCGCGGGTTGCACGCGTTCGGCCTCATCAAACCCCGCCAGCGCCCCCAGCAGGAAGCGCAGCGTGTTGCGCAGCCGGCGATAGCTGTCGGCGGTGCCCTTGAGGATCTCGGGGCCGATCCGCTGGTCAGCGGTATAATCGGCCTGCGCCACCCACAGGCGCAGGATGTCGGCGCCGTATTGCTCGATCACCTTGGCGGGTACGATGGTGTTGCCAAGCGATTTGGACATCTTCATGCCCTTCTCGTCCAGCGTGAAGCCATGCGTGACCACGTTGCGATAGGGCGCGCGGCCCTTGGTGGCCGACGCCTGCAGCAGCGAGGACTGGAACCAGCCGCGATGCTGGTCCGTGCCCTCCAGATAGACATCGGCGATGCCGTCCGGCGCGCCATCCTCGCGGTCGCGCAGAACGAAACTGTGGGTCGAGCCAGAATCGAACCACACGTCCAGCACGTCCATGACCTGGTCATAGGCGTCGGGGTCCACGATCCCCTCCAGCATCCGCGCCTTGAAGCCCGCGCTGTACCAGACATCCGCGCCCTCGGCCTCAAAGGCCGCGGTGATGCGGTCGTTCAGGCGCGCGTCGCGCAGCAGGAAGTCGTCGTCCGTGGGCTTGGCCCCGCGACGCACGAAGCAGGTCAGCGGCACCCCCCAGGCCCGCTGGCGCGACAGGACCCAATCGGGGCGGTTCTCGACCATCGAATGGATGCGGTTGCGCCCGGTCTGGGGCCACCACTTGACCAGTTGGTCGATGCTGGCCAGCGCCCGCGTGCGGATCGTGTCGCCATGCGCGCCCATGCCGTCGTCCAGCGGCTTGTCGATGGCCGCGAACCATTGCGGCGTGTTGCGATAGATCAGCGGCGCCTTGGACCGCCAGCTGTGCGGATAGGAGTGCTTGATCTTGCCCTTGGCCAGCAGCGCGCCGGACCAGGCCAGCTGCTTGATCACGCTGACATTGGCGGGACCGTCCTTGCCGTCCGGCGCCACGATCGCCTCTCCGCCGAACAGCGGCAGATCCTTGCGATAGCTGCCGTCCGGCTCGACATTGTAGGTCATCGGCAGCTTGAAGCGCAGGCCCAGCTGATAGTCGTCATCGCCATGGCTGGGCGCGGTATGGACAAAGCCCGTCCCCGCCTCGTCGGTGACATGATCGCCGGGCAGCATGGGGACGTCATAGTCCCACTCGCCCGCGCCCCCCTCGACCCCGCGCAGGGGGTGCATAAGCCGCATTTTTTCAAGCTGAGTAGCAGGGACGCTTCGCACTCGTGTGAATGTTTCAACTTTCGCTGACTTCATGACGGCATCGGCCAATGCATCAGCCAAGATCAGCTTTTCGCCTGCAACGGCTGTAGAGTTGTCAGCGACGGTATCAACGACATACAGACCGTACTCAATGCTCGGGTTGAACGCGACAGCACGGTTTTGCGGAATCGTCCAAGGCGTGGTGGTCCAGATGACGACTGACGCACTTTGAAGTTCATCATTTGACGCCTGGACCAGATCAGGGCTATTGCCCGAACTCACGGCAAATGACGGCTTGAACCGCACCCAGATCGTGTGGCTGGTGTGGTCATGATACTCGACCTCGGCCTCGGCCAGGGCGGTCTTTTCCACGGGCGACCACATCACGGGCTTGGACCCTTGATAGAGGGACCCGTTCATCACCAGCTTCATGAACTCGGCGGCGATGACGGCCTCGGCGTGGAAATCCATCGTCAGATAGGGCCGGTCCCAAGCCCCGGTGATGCCGAGGCGCTTGAACTCGTCGCGCTGGATGTCGACCCATTCATCGGCGAAACGGCGGCATTCCTGGCGGAACTCGACCATGTCGACCGCGTCCTTGTCGCGGCCCTCCTTGCGGTACTTCTCCTCGATCTTCCATTCGATCGGCAGGCCGTGGCAATCCCAGCCCGGCACATAGCGCGCATCGAAGCCCATCATCTGATGCGACCGCACCACGATGTCCTTGATGGTCTTGTTCAGCGCGTGGCCGATATGCAGATGTCCGTTCGCATAGGGCGGGCCGTCATGCAGCACGAAGGGCTTGCGCCCCGCCGCCGTTGACCGCAGCCGGTCATAGACGCCGATGCGCGCCCACCGCTCCAGCCATTCGGGCTCGCGGGCGGGCAGGCCCGCGCGCATGGGGAAATCGGTCTGGGGCAGAAAGACGGTGTCGCGGTAATCGGGGGTCGCGTCGCTCATGGGGGCGGTCCTTTGTCGGTCGTTCTCGCACAGGCAAACCCGGCGGCGCGAAACCTCACGCCGCCGGGCTGCTAATTCGAATGCGGGACGCCTGAAAAATCATGGCCCCTCTATAGAAACTGACCGACGGCCCCGCAAGCCGCCTCAGCCGCGCCTTCAGCCTCGGCCGCGATAGGTCGGCACGCCCTGATCGGGCAGCCACAGGCCCGCAGGCGCGGCGCCCGTCTGCCAGAACACGTCGATGGGCATGCCGCCGCGCGGATACCAATAGCCGCCGATGCGCAGCCACTGGGGCTCCAGCAGGTCGGCGATGCGGCGCCCGATGCCCACGGTGCAATCCTCGTGGAACGCGCCGTGGTTGCGGAAGCTGCCCAGGAACAGCTTCAGCGACTTGGATTCCACCAGCCAGTCGCCGGGGACATAGTCGATGACCAGATGCGCGAAATCGGGCTGGCCGGTCAGCGGGCACAGGCTGGTGAACTCGGGCTGGGTGAAGCGCACGGCATAGGTCTGGCCGGGCTGCGGGTTGGGCACGCGCTCCAGCACGGCCTGTTCGGGCGATTGCGGAAGGGGCGTGTCGGCCCCCAGCTGGGTCAGCGCGTCGGTGTAATGGGACATTCAAGGCTCCTGTTTTGACCGGGTGGGCTGCGACCGGTGGCCCCCCATAAGCCCGCGCGAAACCCCTTGCAACCGGGCGGCCCCTGTCCCAGATGCGACGGATGGACCCCCGTTTCGACATCACCGAGGCCGAGATCGCGCGCGTGGTCGCCGTCTTCTACGGCGCCGTGCGCCGGCACGAGGTGCTGGCCCCGATCTTTGCCGAACATGTCGGCGACTGGCCCGCGCATGAGGATCGCATCGCCGCCTTCTGGAAGGGCGCGATCCTGCACAAGGCGGGCTATAACGGCAGCCCGATGCGCGCGCATCTGTCGGCGGGCAATGTCCGCCCCGAGCATTTCGAGATCTGGCTGGCGCTGTTCGACGAGGCGTTGCGCCGCACCCTGCCCCCCTGGTCGGCCCGCGCCTGGTCGCAGATGGCGCATCGCATCGGCCAGGGGCTGCGCGCCGGGGTGCAGAACATCGACGCGGGCCGCGCGGGGCCGCCGGTGCTGCGCTAGCGGCGCGGCGGGCGGGGCCGATACAGCGGCAGCCGCCAGCCGAATGTCAGGCTGCCCGCGCGCAGCACCCAGACCACGACCGCCCCCGCGATCAGCGCCTCGGCCCGCGCGACACCCAGCCAGTCCAGCACCACCGCCGCAACCGCGCCCCCGAATGCCGCGGTCAGATACAGCTCTCCCTGCTTGAAGATCAGCGGCACCTCATTGCCCACGACATCGCGCATCAGCCCGCCAAAGGTGCCGGTGGCGATGCCCATGATCACCACGATCATCGGGGGCGAGCCCATCTCCATCGCCACGCCCGCCCCGGCGGCCACCGCCACGGCCAGCGCGACGCTGTCCAGCCAGACCAGCCAGCGCTGGCGGCTTTCCAGCAGATGCGCGGTCCAGAACACGACCAGCGCCGCCCCCGCCGCCAGCAGCACATAGGAGGGGTTGGCGACCCAGAACACCGCCTCGCGGTTCAGGATCAGGTCGCGCAGCGTCCCACCCCCCACCGCCGTCAGCGCCGCCATGAAGACAAAGCCCACCGGGTCCAGCTGCGCCCGGCTGGCCACCAGCGCCCCGGTCAGTGCAAAGATCAGCACCGAGCCGTAATCCAGCACTGTGACCAAAGCATCCAGGTTCATTTGAACGGCGCCATGCCCGCGCGGGCCAATTCATCGGCGCGCTCGTTCTCGGCATGTCCGGCATGGCCCTTGATCCAGCGCCACTCGACCTTGTGCGCAGCCTGGGCGGCGTCAAGCCGCTGCCACAGCTCGACATTCTTGACGGGCTTGCGGTCGGCGGTCTTCCAGCCGTTGCGCTTCCAGCCGTGGATCCATTGGGTCACGCCGTTCTTGACGTAATTGCTGTCGGTCACGATCACGATCTGGCTGGGGCGGCTCAGGGCCTCCAGCGCGCTGATCGCGGCCATCAGCTCCATGCGGTTGTTGGTGGTCTGCGCCTCGCCGCCCTGCAGCTCGCGCTCCTTGACCACGGTCGCGCCGTCCAGCGCGCGCATCAGGACGCCCCAGCCCCCGGGGCCGGGATTGCCGCTGCAGGCACCGTCGGTCCAGGCGAACAGGTCAGGCATCGATCGTCACATGCCCCGACAGTGCCGCGACCCTCTCCAACCACGCCCCGATCGCCGGAAAGCGCGCCATGTCGAACCCGCCCCGGCTGCCCGCGCTGTGGGTGTAGGCATAAAGACATATGTCGGCCAGGCTGGCCGCATCGCCTGCCAGCCAGTCGCGCCGCGCCAGATGCGCCTCCATGATGCCCAGCAGCCGATGCCCCGCCTCCAGCAACGCGGCCATCCGCTCGGGCGTGGCGTCCGCGGCCCGATGCGGATAGCAGGCCAGCGCGGCCCGCACGGCGATCACGCCCTCGTGCTGGTTCTGCTCCCAGAACATCCAGGCCAGCATCTCGGCCCGCACGACCGCATCCGTGGGCCAGAACCGCGTCCCCTCACCCAGCCAGCATAGGATCGCATTCGATTCCGGCAGCAGCCGCCCGTCGGACAGCTCCAGCACGGGCGCCTTGCCAAAAGGCAGCCGCCCGTCCCGCTGCGCCGCCTCCAGCGCCAGGCTGCCATATTCGACGGCCACGATCGCGCAATCGCGCCCCAACAGCGCCAACAGCAGCCGCACCTTGTAGCTGTTGCCGGAGGACGGCATGGAATAGAGTCTCACGGGAAACCCCTTCTTCTTCATGAAAATATCCCGGGGCCCGGGGCAGAGCCCCGGCGCTCTCCGCCTCAGCCCTCAGGCCACGGCCTCGCGCAGCACACGCGGCACCTTGAACTCGACCCGCTCGACCGCGGTCTCGACGATCTCGACGGTCACGTCGTAACGGTCGTGAAAGGCGTCGATGACCTCGTTGATCAGCACCTCGGGGGCGCTGGCCCCGGCGGTCACGCCGATGCTGCGGATGCCGTCCAGCGCGCGCCAGTCGATCTCGGCGGCACGCATCACCAGCTGCGCATAACCGCATCCAGCGGCCCGCCCGACCTCGACCAACCGCTTGGAGTTGCTGGAATTCTCGGCCCCGATCACCAGCAGCGCATCGACATGCGGCGCCACCGCCTTGACCGCCGCCTGGCGGTTGGTGGTGGCATAACAGATGTCCTCCTTGGCGGGGCCCACGATGGCGGGGAAGCGCGCCTGCAGGGCGGCGACCACGGCGGCCGTGTCGTCCACCGACAGGGTGGTCTGGGTGATGAAGGCCAGACGCTCGGGGTCGCGGACCGTGATGCCGGCGACATCGGCGGCATCCTCGACCAGGATCACCTCGCCTTCGGGCAATTGCCCCATGGTTCCAAGGACTTCGGGGTGCCCCTCATGGCCGATCATGACCATCTGCAGCCCCGCCGCGTGGTGGCGTTCGGCCTCGATATGGACCTTGCTGACCAGCGGGCAGGTCGCGTCCACATAGACCATCTGGCGGCGCTGCGCCTCGGCCGGGACGGCCTTGGGCACCCCATGGGCCGAGAAGATCACCGGCCGGTCATCGGGGCATTCGTCCAGTTCCTCAACGAAAACAGCGCCCTGTTCGCGCAGTTGATCGACGACGTATTTGTTGTGGACGATCTCGTGGCGGACATAGACCGGGGCGCCCCATTTCTGCAGCGCCATCTCGACGATCTTGATCGCGCGGTCGACGCCGGCGCAAAAGCCGCGCGGCGCGGCCAGATAGAGGGTCAGGGGGGGCTTGATCTGTTCCATGCCCCTCAGGTAGCGCGAAGCCCCGCTTTCGTCCAGCACCAGAAGGTCACAACCGCTGCACCACGCGTGCACAGCCTGTACACCGACAACGCACGCTGGCTTAACGATCAGCGCGCAACGCCCAGCAGGCGGGCCACGTCCAGATGCGCCTCCAGATGGAGGGCCAGATCGTCCAGCGCGGCGTCCACCCCGGCCTCGTATCCCGGCTGCGACTGGGCGCCCATCCGCGCCAGGAACGCGGCCCGGAAGGCATCGTCCGAAAAGAGACCGTGAAGATAGCTGCCCATGACGCGGCCATCGGGGGCGGTCGCGCCATCGGCATCGGGGACATGGGCAAAGGCGCGGGCGCAATCGGGGCCGTCGGTGCGGCCCATGTGGATCTCGTAGCCTGAAACAGGCTGGCCCATCGCGGTGCCGGTCACGCGGATCACGCGCTTGTCGGCGGACATGACGGTGGCCACGTCCAGCAGACCCAGCCCCGCCACCTGCCCCGCCACCCCGTCCGCGCCGGAGGGATCGTCGATCACCCGGCCCAGCATCTGATAGCCGCCGCAGATGCCCAGCACATGGCCGCCGCGCCGGTGATGCGCGGCCAGGTCGATGTCCCAGCCCTGCGCGCGCAGGAATGCCAGATCGCCCAGGGTCGATTTCGTGCCCGGCACGATCACCAGATCGGCGTCGCCGGGGATCGCCTGACCGGCGCGCAGCATGGTCAGGCGCACGCCGGGTTCGGCGGCCAGCGGGTCCAGATCGTCGAAATTGGCGATGCGCGACAGGGTCAGGCAGACGACGTGCAGCCCCGCGCCGCGCCCCTGGCGCAGATCGACCGCATCCTCGGCGGGCAGGCGATGCGCGCCCGCGAACCACGGCACCACGCCAAAGCCGGGCCAGCCGGTGTGGCGTTCGATCAACTGATAGCCGTCATCGAACAGGCGCGGATCACCGCGGAACTTATTGACCAGGAAACCCCGGATCATCGCCGCATCCTGCGGGTCGATCACCGTCTGGGTGCCGACGATCTGGGCGATCACCCCGCCGCGGTCGATATCGCCCGCCAGCACCACGGGCACCCCCGCCGCGCGGGCGAATCCCATATTCGCGATGTCGCCGGGGCGCAGATTGACCTCGGCCGGGCTGCCTGCGCCCTCGACGATGACCAGGTCATGGGCGGCGGACAGACGGGCAAAGCTGTCCAGCACGCCGGTCAGCAGGCGCGGCTTCATCGCCTGATAGTCGCGGGCCTGGGCGCGGCCGATGGCGCGGCCCTGCAGGATGACCTGGCTGCCCATCTCGGTCTCGGGCTTCAGCAGGACCGGGTTCATGTCGGTCAGGGGCTCCAGCCCGCAGGCGCGGGCCTGCAGGGCCTGGGCGCGGCCGATCTCTCCGCCGTCCGCGGTCACGGCGGCGTTGTTCGACATGTTCTGCGGCTTGAAGGGCGCGACGGACAGGCCCCGCCTGCGGGCCGCGCGGCACAGGCCCGCCACCAGCACCGATTTGCCCACATTCGACCCGGTGCCCTGGATCATCACCGCCGTCATTCGATCACCCCCCGCCAAACACCGCGCGCATGAGGGACAGTCTTGCTTGCCATCACCCTGATCGGTGACTAGATAGGCGCGTCCGCAAATGAAAGGCCGAAAGCCGTGGAAAACGTCATTCTGACCGTCCATCTGATCCTGGCCCTGGTGCTGGTCGGGGTTGTCCTGCTGCAGCGTTCCGAGGGGGGCGGGCTGGGCATGGGCGGCGGCGGTGGTGCCGGGGGCGGCGTGATGTCGGGCCGCGCGGCGGCCAACGTGATGACCCGCGCCACCTGGATCCTGGGCGTGGCCATCTTTGCGACCTCGCTGACGCTGACCATCCTGGCGGCCCGCAGCGCGTCCAACAGCTCGATCATGGACCAGTTCGGCGGCACGGCCCCGGCCAGCCAGCCCGCGGGCACCCTGCCCGGCCTGCCCGCCTATACCCCGCCGCCCACGACCGAGGGCAACCCGCTGGTCCCGCCCAGCCCCGACGCGGCCACGCCGCCGGCCGCACAGACCCCGCCGGCCGACGCAGCGGCAACGGAGGCGCCCGCCGTGGTGACGCCCCCCGCGGCCGAGGCCCCCGCCGTCGTGACCCCGCCTGCCCCTGCGGCCGAGGCGCCCGCAGCCGAGGCCCCCACGGAGGCACCGGCCGCCGACGCGCTGACGCCCCCGGCCCCGCAGACCGAGGAACCGGCCCCCGCGCCGGCCAACTGAGCGACATGACATCCGGGGGCGCGATGACCGTCGCCCCCTCATCCACTTGCGGTCCGTTGCGGCCACGGGGCGAATCGGTTATTTCGCAAGTCCCGTGGTCATCGTCATTCGGACCGGCCGAACCTGAACTGCACATCACGGGGGCCTTCATGGCGCGTTACATCTTCATCACCGGCGGCGTCGTGTCGAGCCTTGGCAAGGGGCTGGCATCGGCGGCACTGGGGGCGCTGCTGCAGGCGCGGGGGTTCACCGTCCGGCTGCGCAAGCTGGACCCCTATCTGAACGTCGATCCCGGCACGATGAGCCCGTTCGAGCATGGCGAGGTCTTCGTCACCGATGACGGCGCCGAGACCGACCTGGATCTGGGGCATTACGAACGGTTCACTGGCGTGGCCGCGCGGCGCACCGACAGCATCAGCAGCGGGCGCGTCTATTCCAACGTGCTGGAGAAGGAACGCCGGGGCGAATACCTGGGCAAGACCATTCAGGTCATTCCGCACGTCACCAACGAGATCAAGGACTTCCTGTCGATCGGCGACGATGAGGTCGACTTCATGCTGTGCGAGATCGGCGGCACGGTGGGCGACATCGAGGGGCTGCCCTTCTTCGAGGCGATCCGCCAGTTCATCCACGAACGCCCGCGCGGCGAATGCATCCTGATGCACCTGACGCTGCTGCCCTATCTGGCCGCCAGCGGAGAGCTGAAGACCAAGCCGACCCAGCACTCGGTCAAGGAGCTGCAGTCCATCGGTCTGGCCCCCGACGTGCTGGTCTGCCGGTCCGAGCATCCGATCCCGGAGAAGGAGCGCGCCAAGATCGCGCTGTTCTGCAACGTGCGGCCCGATGCGGTGATCCCGGCCTATGACCTCAAGACGATCTATCAGGCGCCGCTGGCCTATCATCGCGCCGGTCTGGACCGGGCTGTGCTGGACGCCTTCGCGATCAGCCCCGCGCCGCGCCCCGACCTGTCGCGGTGGGAGGATGTCATGGACCGGCTGGAGCATGCCGAGGGCCAGGTGAACATCGCCATCGTCGGCAAGTACACCCAGCTGGAGGACGCCTATAAGTCGATCTCGGAGGCGCTGACCCATGGCGGCATGGCCAACCGGGTGCGGGTCAAGGCGGATTGGGTCGACAGCGAAAAGCTGGAGGGTGACGGCGCGCATCTGCTGGACGGCTATCACGGCATCATCGTGCCCGGCGGCTTTGGCGAACGCGGCACCGAGGGCATGGTCACCGCAGCGCGTTACGCGCGTGAGAAGAAGGTGCCCTATCTGGGCATCTGCTTAGGGATGCAGATGGCCGTGATCGAGGCCGCGCGCAATCTGGCGCAGATGCCCGATGCGGGGTCCGAGGAGTTCGACCACGAGGCCGGGCAGACCCGGTTCACCCCCGTCGTCTATCACCTGAAGGAATGGGTGCAGGGCAATTACACCGTCAGCCGCAAGGTCGGCGACGACAAGGGCGGCACGATGCGTCTGGGGTCCTATACCGCAGTGCTGACCGAAGGGTCGCGCATCTCCGAGGTCTATGGCGGCGCGACCGAGATCGAGGACCGCCACCGCCACCGCTATGAGGTGGACGCCACCTATCGCGCACAGCTGGAGGCCGCGGGCCTGCGGTTCTCGGGCATGTCGCCGGATGGCAAGCTGCCCGAGGTCGTGGAATATGCCGACCACCCCTGGTTCATCGGCGTGCAGTCCCACCCCGAGCTGAAGTCCAAGCCCTTTGCCCCCGCGCCGCTGTTCGCAGGGTTCGTGCGCGCGGCGATGGAGGAAGGGCGGCTGGTCTGACCGCCGCCTGGCCCGACCGGCTTGACGCCGCGCTGTCCCTGACGGCGCGGCGTTATGCGTTCGAACGCGCGCGGCCCGTGGCGGGCAATCCGCTGGCCGGGTTCTTTCGCCGGGACGTGGCGGCGATGGGCCGCGCAGCCATCGCGGCGCGTCCGGAACGCCTGCTGGTGCGGGCCAGCACCGGTGCTCCGGGCTGGGCGGCGGTGCCGTGGCTGGCGTTCTTTGCGCCGCAGGTGACGCGCAGCATGCGGCATGGGCTGTATGTGGCGGTGTTCGTGAATGCGCGGGACGAGGGCGTGGTGCTGTCGTTGCAGCACGGGGCGGCGGATGCGCTGCGCCTGCATGGCCCGGGCGCGGGGTTGCGGCATCTGCGCGCGCAGGCGGCGGCCACGCGGGCGGCGTTGCCGGGGCACGGGTTTCGCGCGGGGCCGGTCGATCTGGGCTCGCCCGCAGCCCTGCCGCAGGGCTATCAGGCGGGCTGCGCGGTCTGGGACGCCTGGTCCGCACGCGACGGGGCGTTGGAGGGGTTCGATGCGGCGCTGGTGCGGATGCTGGATCTGTACCGCCTGCGGGTCGCGCCGTGACAGCGCGCCCCCGGCCCTGTAGGGTCGGCGGGCACTGCGCGAAAGGACCGCCGATGTTTGCCGCCTGGAAGCAGGAAAAGACCACCGCCGGGTTGGTCGCCGAGGCGCAGGCCCTGGCCGACAAGCTGGCCGGGACCAAGCCCCATATCGTCGAGGCCCATGCCGCCGCTGCCCTGCTGTGGCAGGCGATGTTCCGCGATCAGGGGCAGGATCTGCACAGCATCGCGACCTGGCCCAAGGCCAAGGCGGCGCGGTTCGCGGCCGATGCGCTGGCGCGGATCGCAGTGCTGCGCAAGGCGCGGGAATACGACAGCAGCGACGGGTTGGCCGTCTGGATGCACAGCGCCCGCACCGTGGCCGAGCCGCGCATCGCGGTCCCCGTGCGCCAGATCTGGGCGCATCTGGCGGCGGTGGGGCCGAACGCGGCCTCGATGGCCGAGGAGCAGATCGCCGAGGCCGGGCTGGCGCCGCACGGGCCGCTACGCATCCCCAAGGAATTTGACGCCGACTGAGCGCGCCTAGCGCGGCAGGCGATAGGCCACGGCCTGGTCCGAGACCTCGGGCTTGAGGATCGAGTTGCCGCCGACGGCAAAGACGACGTAATCGACCCCCTCATGGGTAAAGACCGCAGGGATCGAGACGGCCGGCGCCTCGACCAGGTCGGACCACAGCTCGCGGCCGGTGGCCGCGTCCAGCGCCCGCACGCGGGAATCCATCGACGCGCCGATGAAGACCACGCCCCCCGCCGTCACCACCGGCCCGCCAAGCGTGGGCGAACCCCAATCCCCCAGCCCGTAAAAGCCGTGGAACTGCGCCTTGCCAAAGGGCACCTCATAGAGGGTCTGGCCCGTGGTCAGGTCGATGGCCGAGAAGGTGCCGAAGGGCGGCGCCCAGCACGGCATGCCGGCCCAGTTGCTCCAATCGGTCAGGTGGATGCCATAGGGCGCGCCCTCCTGCGGGTGATAGCCCTCCTCATTGCCGCCCTCGCGGGCCTCGCTGTCGTATTCGTCGCGCGGGATCAGGTGGATCAACTGGACGATGCGCGAGGCGTTCACATAGAGGATCGCGCGGTCCGGATCGACCGAGACGCCGCCCCAGTTGGTAGCGCCCGCCGTGCCGGGAAAGAACAGCGTGCCCTGTTCCGACGGGGGCGTGAAGATGCCCTGATAGAGGTATTTTTCGCGGTCGCGCGAGCATTGGCCCAGGCTGACGACATCCGACAGACGCCAGACCGGCGGCAGCTCCAGCGGGTTGCCGACGGGGGTGGGGGTCATGGCAAAGGGCTGGGTCGGCGCGGTCACCTCTCCGGTGGCGGTGCTGGCGGGGACGGGGCGGTCCTCGATGGGGAACAGCGGCTCTCCGGTGCGGCGGTCCAGCACGAACAGGAACCCCTGCTTGGTCGCCTGGACCAGCGCGGGGATCATCTGGCCGTCGCGCGGGATGTCCACCAGCGTCGGAGCGGACGGGGTGTCGTAATCCCAGATGTCGTGGCGGACATGCTGAAAGGTCCAGGCGACCTCTCCGCTGGCGATGTCCACGGCGGTGACCGAGGTCGCAATCGGGATCGGATCGGTCCGCGCGCCGCCCCAGTAATTCGGGCTGGGAGACGAGACCGGCGCATAGACCAGCCCCAGTTCCGGGTCCGCCGTCATGGCGGTCCAGATATTGGCGGTGCCGGTGCGGTCAATCATCTCGGGCGGGATGAAGCTGGCCTCCCACAGCAGATCGCCGCTGCGGGCGTCGATGGCCAGCAGGTTGCCCGGCGGGGCGACGGAATATTCCCAATCGGCGCCCGCCCAACCCAGCAGCAACGTGTCGCCCACCACCAGCGGCGGCTGCAGCAGCGAAAAGGGGAACACGTCGTTGACGGTGTTCCACTGGTTCACGTTCAGCACGCCGCCATCGGCGAAATCGGCGCAGCGCTGGCCGGTTTCGGCATCGACCGCATGCAGTTCGGCATCCATCGTGCCCAGGAACACCCGCCGCACGCAGGGGCCGGTGTCGCCGCCGTTCCAATAGGCGACGCCGCGATTCTTCAGCGCGGGCTGGGTCAGCGGCTCCAGCGTCGAGGCGCTGTCATAGGTCCAGCGTTCCTCTCCGGTCGCGGGGTCCAGCGCCACGATGCGGTAGAAGGGCGTGCCCAGATAGAGCGTCCCGTCGGCATAGACCGGGGTGGCCGACCAGACCGTTTCCGCCAGATCGCCGCTGCCGTCCGACACGTCGCCGGTGCGATAGTCCCAGGCCCGCTCCAGCCGGCCCACGCTGTCGGGGGTCAGGCTGCGCGCGTTGGAGAACTTGGTCGAGGCCAGATCGCCGTGAAAGGCGGTCCAGCTGTCCTGCTGGGCCTGCGCGGCCGTGGCGGTCAGCAGCAGCGCTGCGGGAATCAGCGATCTGATCATCGGGGGGTCCGTTCGAAAAAGGGCGCGGCGATAAGCCCGGCGGCCCCGGCCAGCATTGCCGCCGCCAACAGCGTCTGCATCAGGAACACCGCCGCCAGCGCCGTCAGCAGCGCGGCCAGCACCGCCAGCGCGATCAGCGCCCTGCGCCAGCCCCGGCGCGGATGCGCCAGCGTCGCGATGCCCGCCAGTAGGGTCGCGGCGACGCTGCCCAGCAGGGCCAGCCCGGCGCCAAGCGTGAGGTCCACGCCGGTATTGCCGAAGGGCCCGGCAAAGGCGATGCCCGCCAGCACGGCACCGGCGGCAAGGAGAATAAGCGGGATAACGGAAAGGATGCGCATGTAAGGCCAACGGCGATCACGCGGAATTGTTCCCGCGCGCGCCAATGCAAAAGGGCCACCCCGGAGGGCGGCCCTTTTGGCAGGATGACCACCGGGAAGGTGGTGCCGGTGAAGGGACTCGAACCCCCGACCCCATCATTACGAATGATGTGCTCTACCAGCTGAGCTACACCGGCCGCTGGTCATGGCGCGCGGATAGCATCTTCGCGCCAAGGGCGAAAGGGGGCATGGCGGATTTTTTGCGCCATGCCCGGTGGGATGCGCCGGTCAGGGGCGCGTGCGACCCTCGGTCCAGTCGGCCTCGTCGGAGGGTTCGACATCGGGGCGGACCATGACCGGTTCGTTGACCGGTTCGGGTTTGGGTTCGGGCGCGGGTTCGGGATGCTCGGGCTGGGGCATCGGGTCCGTGACGGGGCCGGTCAGGTCGGGCACGGGTGCGTCCGGCGCTGCGACCGCGGGCTGCGGGGCGGGCGCTTCGACGCGCACGGGTTCCGGCGTGGTCACCGTGGAGGACGGGTGGTCATAGGCCACGTAATCGCTTTCGCGCGGGACCATGCCGGGGGCGACCTTCGGCTGTTCCACCCGGCGCGGTGCGGGGCCGGGCGGATGCGGCTGGACCGGGCTGCTGAGATCCGGCGCGTCGGCCAGGTCGGGCTCGGTCGGTTTGGGGCTGCCGACCAGCAGGGGCAGCATCTCGGCGCCGGTGGGGGTGGTGGCGCCGCTGCGGGGGCCGTCGGGCTCTTTCCAGCTCAGCGTGTCGAAACCGCCGCAGCTGTCGCAGACCGGGGCCCAGGCATGCATCACGTTGTGGCAGGTGTCGCAGCACCATTGCGGGCCGCGCGACGCCGACAGCGCCCGCGTCAGCCAGCCGCGCACGACGCTGTCATCCGCGCCCTCGCCGCGTTCAATGGCTGCCATGATCGACAGGGTGCGCACGGTCGGATGCTTTTCGGCCAGATCACCCAAGGCGCGGCGGGCGCCGGGAAAGTCCTCGGCGGCCAGCAGCAGCTCGGCCTTGAGCAGGCGCGATTCCTCGTGGTCGCGATTCTGAGAGATCAGCCGGTCAAAGCGCGCCAGCCGGGCGGCAGAGGATTCGTCGGGCACGATCTCGGCATAGGCGGCGGCCACGTCGGGATGCGGGCGCACCGACCAGGTCTTTTCCAGGATGCGCGACGCGTTGCGATAATCCTTTTGCGCGACATAGCTGCGCGCGGCCAGCACCGCCGCCGGGATCAGGTCGGGCGAGGCCTTGGCGGCCGAGATCGCGGCCTCGCGGGCGCTGATGGAGTTGCCCTTGGCCAGCACGTCGCTGGCCTCCTGCAGGGCCAGCACGGCGTCGCGGCGCAGCGCCACGTCCTTGGGTAGGTCGCCCTGATTGCGCTTGTCCTTGAGGGTACGGCGGGCGCCCTTCCAGTCATGCTCGCGGGTCTGCAGGTCCAGCAGGGTGTCCTGAACCTCCTTGTGGCGCGGCTTCAGCGCATAGGCCTTTTGTGCCAGCAGCAGCGCCTTGTGGGTGTCGCCCTCGGCCAGCTTCTGGCGCATCAGGCCGCGGATGCCCACAAAGCGGGTGCGGTCGTCATCCAGCAGCGTGCGATAGATGTCGATGGCGCGGCGGGTATCGCCCGAGGTCTCGGCCGCCTGCGCCGCCAGCAGGTTGGTCAGGTGCGGCTGGTTGAGGTATTTCGCGGCCCGCGCGGCCTTGTCCTGGGCCAGCTTGCCCTCGCCCGAGGCAACAGCCAGCATCCCCTCGCCAAAGGCGGCATAGCCCTTGCGCTCGCGCGAGCGGGCGAAGTGGCGGTTGATGGCGGTCTCGTCGCCGACCAGGAACCGAAGGACCGCGATCAGCAGACCCACCAGCTTGAAGATCAGCCAGGCGGCGATCATCAGCACGAACAGCGCTGCCAGCGCCTTGAGCGGCGACAGCGCATATTCCATGCCGCCATATTCCAGGCGCAGCACCTGCCCGGTTTCCGACAGCTGGACGGCCCCCAGGGCAAGCGCCAGGACGACCGCAAAGAAGAACAGAATTTTCAACAGCGACAACAGCATCGGACGACCCTCAATTCGAGCCCGAGGACAGGTCGGTCAATGCCGCCCGTGCCTGGGAATAGGCGGTTGCGCGCGACATCCAGTCGGCCATGGCGGGGGCCTGCATCGCGGGCTGTGGCAGGGCCTGCATCTGGGTCAGGGCGGCGTCGATACGCCCGGCCTGCACGTCGGCATCGGCGCGCGACAGGATCGCGTCAGCATCGTCGCCATCGCGCGGCGCGACAGAGCGGGCGCCGGTCTGGGCGCGCAGGAAATTGGTCAGCAGGTTGCCCTGACCGCTGGCGCTGCTGTCACGCAGGCTGGCGCGCAGGGCGGCGCGGGCGGCCTCGGGGAAATCGGTCTGCAATTCGGTCAGGCTGGGCACCGGGGTCTGCAGCGCGTCGGGCGTGTCCAGCCCCGCGCCTTCCAGCGCGGTGCGGGCCTGCTCGGGCGTCACGCCCGCGTCCAGCGCGGTCTGCAGCGCGGCGATGGCGGCCACGGCCTCGGCGCGGCGGGTGCTTTCGGCGGCGGCCTCCTGCAGGGCCTCGGCCTCGGCGCGGGTGGCGTCCAGGCTGGATTGCGCATCGGCGGCGGCGGTCTCGATCTGCTCCTGCAGGGCCTGGGCGGCCTCGGGGTCGAAGGCTGGGCGGGCGGACAGCTCGTCCAGGCGGGCCTGCTGCTCGTCCAGGCGCTGGCGCAGATCGGCCAGCTGGTCGGGATCGATCGCGGGGGCGGCGGCGATGGGGGTGTCGTCATCCGCGGCTGGCGTGTCGGCCTCGGGCGCGGTGGTCTCGGCCGGGGCCTGGGACAGGGCAGCAACCTGCTCCTCCAGCGCCTCGATGCGCGGCAGAAGGTCGTCGGGCAGGGCCGCGTCCGGTTGGGCCTGAGCCAGTTCCTCACGCGCGGCGTCGCGGCCTGCGGCAGCGGCGGCGTCGATCATCGCCTGCGGATCGGCGTCCTGCGCGTCACCGTTTGCGGCAACCGGGGCGGGCTGCCAGGCGGCGGGCAGGTGCGGCAGGGCATAGATGGTCGCGGCAGCGCCCAGACCGGCGGCCACGACGCCGCCCAGGGCCACGGGCCAGAAGCCCGTCTTGCGCACCGGCGCGGCGGCGGGCCGGGTGGATGCGCTGTCCGTAGGGGCGGTGCGGGGCGCGGGCGCCTCTGCATCCTTGGCCGCGAAGGGCGAGGGCTCGGCGGTGGCGCTGCGTGCGGCGGCCGGGGCCAGCCCGTCGGTGCCGTCGCCGACCAGCGTCGATCCGGCCGGGCGGACCCCTCCGGGCTGGCCGGCCTGGGCGGGGGTTCCGGCGCCGACCGCGACATGGTCGATCACGCCGACATGGGCGGGAATCCGACGGATCTCAGGTCCGGCATCGGCGGCAGAGCCCGCCGCGGGGATGGTGGAATCGCTGGTGGGGGCGGTGCCCCCGGTGGTGGTCTTTGGTTTCTTCACGTCCCTGTCCCCGTCTCATGCCCGAATGGGTCGCCCTTGCGTCTCCAGAAAGGGCCTGGCCGCGTGGGCATCCTGCGCAGCCTAATCAGCGCGGGCTGAACGCTCAACCCGCCGTCGTCACCTTGGTTCCGCGATCAGGGCCCGGCGAATTGCCGCATCCATCGCCGGTCCCGAAGGCGTCTCCGCCACGATCCGCAGCGCCGCGGGCGCGGCCCAGGCCGCATCCGCCGCCGCGCTGATCGCCACCAGCCGCAGGGGCGCCCGCGCGCCGGCGGCCATCGCCGACAGCAGGCGTGCCGAACGCGGCGACCACACCGGCACGACCAGCGGCCGCGCGCCCATCAGCGCCGCCCGCGCCAGGGGCGTCAGCGCCAGCGGCTGCTGGTCATAGACCACCACCCCCGGCACCGGCAGCCGCTGCGCCAGGTGGCGGCCATGCGCATGGACCAGCGGCACCGCGCAGGCGGCGATCAGCGGCGCCAGGCTGTCGGCCGTGCCCTGCCCGACCGTCACCGCAAAGCCCGCGTCGCGGGCGGCCTGGGCGGTACGCTCGCCCACGCAGATCGCCGGGCGCCCACGCCCCGGCCCCGCCGACGGCACCGCATGGGCCGAGGTGAAGACCAGCCCGAGGGCCTGCGCCAGCAGCGCCCCATCATGATCGACCGGCACGATGCGCAGCACCGGAGATATCAGCGCGTCATGGCCCAGACGCGCCGCGTCCCGCTCCGAATCGGGGCGGGGGCGGGTCAGCAGCAGCAGGGGGCGAGGCGCGGGCGGCATTGGCATCCTGTCGGGCGGGTGTTACGCCCTGTGGCTACGCCTCAGCCATCATCCGGGCAAGAGCCATGACACAGACCATCTTTCTGGGCATCGAGAGCAGCTGCGATGACACCGCCGCCGCCATCGTGACCGGCGACCGGCAGATCCTGTCCAGCGTGGTCAGCAGCCAGTCCGACCTGCATGCCGATTTCGGCGGCGTGGTCCCCGAGATCGCCGCCCGCGCCCATGCCGAACGCCTTGACCTGGTCGTCGAACAGGCGCTGGTCGATGCCGGGCTGGGCCTGGACGCGCTGAGCGGCATCGCGGTCACCGCCGGACCCGGGCTGATCGGCGGCGTGATGGCGGGCGTCATGTGCGCCAAGGGCATCGCCGCGGGCACCGGCCTGCCGCTGGTGGGGGTGAACCACCTGGCGGGGCATGCGCTGACGCCGCGGCTGACCGACGGGATCGACTATCCCTATCTGATGCTGCTGGTGTCGGGCGGGCATTGCCAGTTCCTGCGCGTGGACGGGCCGGACGCCTACACCCGCCTTGGCGGCACCATCGACGACGCGCCCGGAGAGGCCTTTGACAAGGTCGCCAAGCTGCTGGCCCTGCCCCAGCCCGGCGGACCGCATGTCGAGGCCGAGGCGGCGGGCGGCGACGCCCATCGCATCCCCCTGCCCCGCCCGCTGCTGGACCGCCCCGGCTGCGACATGAGTTTCTCGGGGCTGAAGACGGCGGTGCTGCGCGCCCGCGACACGCTGATCGCGGATCAGGGCGGCCTGCGCACCGCCGACCGGCGCGATCTGTGCGCGGCGTTCCAGGCGGCGGTGGCCGATGTCCTGGCCGAGAAATCGCGCCGCGCGCTGGCCCTGTCGCCGGTGCCGGTGCTGGCCGTCGCGGGCGGCGTGGCCGCCAACGGCCCCATCCGCGCGGCGCTGCAGCAGGTCGCGGCGGCGGCGGGCGCGCGGTTCCTGGCCCCGCCTTTGCGGCTGTGCACCGACAATGGCGCGATGATCGCATGGGCCGGGATCGAGCGGTTCCGCATGGGTCATCGCGACGACATGACCCTGTCGGCGCGCCCGCGCTGGCCACTGGATCAGGGCGCCGCACCCATGCTGGGCAGCGGCAAGCGGGGGGCCAAGGCATGATCGGGGTTCTGGGCGCAGGCGCCTTTGGCACGGCGCTGGCCGTGGCGCTGGCGGCGAATGGGCCGGTCACGCTGTGGGGGCGGCGCATCGACTGGCGCGGCGAAAATCCGCGCCTGCCCGGCGTGACCATGCCCGGTGCGGTGACGGTGACGCAGGACCTGGACGCCGCGCTGGCCTGCGACACGATCCTGCTGGCGCTGCCCGCGCAGGCTTTGGGCGGGTTTCTGGACGAACACGGCGCGCGGTTGGCGGGCCGGGTGCTGGTCAGCACGGCCAAGGGGATCGACCTGCAGCATCTGACCGGTCCCTCTGCGCTGATCGCGCAGGCGGCCCCGGATGCGGTGGTGGCGGTGCTGACGGGCCCGTCCTTCGCCGCCGATATCGCGCGTGGGCTGCCGACCGCGCTGACGCTGGCCTGCGCGGACGCGGCCGCCGGGGCCGCGCTGCAGGCGCGGCTGTCGACGCCGGTCCTGCGGCTTTACCGGACCACCGACGTGACCGGGGCCGAGCTGGGCGGCGCGCTAAAGAACGTCATCGCCATCGCTGCGGGCGTGGTGATCGGCGCGGGTTTGGGCGACAGCGCGCGCGCCGCGATCATCACCCGCGGATTCGCCGAGATGACGCGGCTGGCCACGCATCTGGGCGCGCGCCCCGAAACGCTGACCGGGCTGTCGGGGCTGGGCGACCTGACGCTGACCTGCACCTCGGCGGGGTCGCGCAATTTCCGGTTCGGCTGCGCGATCGGGTCGGGGTCGGCCTGGGACAGCGCCACCACGGTCGAGGGCGCCGCCACCGCCCGCGCGCTGGCGCGGATGGCGCTGCGCGACGGGCTGGACCTGCCCATCGCCGCGATGGTCGCGCGCCTTGCCCAAGGCGACGTTTCGGTGGAAAAGGCCATGGACCGCCTGCTGGCCCGACCCCTCAAGGAGGAATGATGCCCCTGTTCGCCGTGATCTGCCGGGACAAGCCCGGTGCCCTGCAAACCCGCTTGGACACCCGCGACGCCCATCTGGGCTTTATCCGCGAGACCGGAATCGTCCGCATGGCCGGCCCCCTGATGGAGGAGGGCGAGATGCGCGGATCGCTGGTGATCCTGGAGGCCGACGACCTGCCGGCCGCGCAGGCCTGGGCCGCGAACGACCCCTACAAGTCGGCGGGGCTGTTCGCCTCGGTCGATGTGGTCGAGTGGAACAAGGTGATCGGCTGATGGCCTATTGGTTGTTCAAATCCGAACCCGACGTCTTTGGCTGGGACGATCTGGTCGCCAAGGGCGATCGGGGCGAGGAATGGGACGGGGTGCGCAGCTATCAGGCGCGCAACAACATGCGCGCGATGGCCCTGGGCGACCGGGGGCTGTTCTATCATTCGAACATCGGCAAGGAAGCCGTGGGCATCGTCGAGGTGATCGCGCTGGCCCATCCCGACAGCACCGCCGAGGACCCGAAATGGGAATGCGTGGACATCCGCGCCCTGTCCCGCCTGCCCCGCGCCATCAGCCTGGAGGAGGCCAAGGCCGAGCCGCGCCTGTCCGATATGGTGCTGGTGAACAATTCGCGCCTGTCCGTCCAGCCGGTGACCGAGGCCGAATGGGCCGTCATCATGGAGCTGTCGGGCGCCGACGCCCCCGATTGATTGCCCCCGGCTGATCGCGTCGGCGAAAGGGGCGCCGGGGGCGGCTGGCCCCCGGTCCGTCTGTCGCGCCGCCCTTTGGCCTGCCAAGGGGGCAAAGGGCGGTGATGCGGGCACACCCCTGTCCCCGCGATGGTTCCGGGCCTTCTGCCCTCAGGCCCGAACCTAGACGCCCGTCCGCCGGGCAGGCAAAGGCGGAACACCTCGAATTTTATGCGTTTCCGCTTCACCGCGCGGGCGGCGCGCGCTAGGTTCGCCCCCGTCCCGATACCCCGTATCCCCCCTCAGGAGGTCCCATGAGTCAGCGCCTGCATCTCGTCTTCGGTGGCGAGCTGGTCGATCCGCAGAGCACCAAGTTCCGCGACACCAAACAGATCCACATGGTCGGCATCTTCCCCGATTACGACAGCGCCTTCGCCGCCTGGAAGGCTGAGGCGCAGCGCACCGTGGACAGCGCCCATACCCGCTATTTCATCGCGCATCTGCACCGCCTGCGCGACGAACAGCGCGAGGTCAGCCCGACCGAGGAACTGGGCGGCTGATGACCCGGCCGGGATCGGGCTTGGGCCAGCTGGGGCTGTGGCTGCATCTGCGCGGCCGCCGCACCGACGCCGCGTCCCTGCCCGCGATCCCGGCCGGCACCGGCCCCGCGCTGGTGGTCCATACCGCCCCGGACGCGGCCCGGGCCGCGCCCCAGATCATCGCCTGCCTGACCCGCGCGCGCGCCGGGCTGCGCCTGCTGCGCCTTGACGCGGACGGCGGGGCCGACGACCCGGTCGTGGCCGCGCAGCTGCTGGACCAGGCACGCCCGCGCGCCGTCCTGCTGTTGGGCTCCGACCTGCCGCCCGCGCTGATCGCGGCGGCCACCGCGCGGCGGGTGCCGGTGATCCTGGCCGAATGCCGGCTCAGCGCGGCGGATCTGGGCTGGGGGCTGCAGGCGCTGATGCGCCGTCAGCTGCTGTCGCAGATGGAGGCGATTCTGCTGACCGACATGCCCAGCCTGACCATCGCCCGCCGCATGTCCCTGCCCGAGGGGCGGCTGTCCATGACCGGCCCGGTCTCGGAAATCCGCGAGCCGCTGCGCTGTTCCGAGACCGAGCGCGCCTCGATGGCGCAGCAGATGAACGGGCGCCACGCCTGGTTCGCGGCCTGCCTGCCGCAGGCCGAGGAGGAGGCCGTGCTGTCCGCGCATCAGGCGGCGCTGCGCCGGTCGCATCGCGCGCTGCTGATCATCGCGCCCGCCGATCCGACCCGCATGGACGCCCTGGCCCGCGACATCGAGGCGCAGGGCCTGACCGTCGCCCGGCGCAGCGAGGACGAGGATTTCGGCGACGAGATCCAGGTCCTGCTGACCGACGGCCCGACCGAGATGGGGCTGTGGTATCGCCTGGCGCCCGTCAGCTTCATGGGCGGCACGCTGTCGGGCGAATCCGACGCCATGCGCCACCCGTTCGAACCCGCCGCCCTGGGATCGGCCATCGTGCACGGCCCGCAGACCGGCCCGCATGCCACCGAATGGCAGCAGCTGTCGGGCGCCCAGGCCGCGCGCCAGGTGCGCCATGCCGAGGATCTGGCCCTGGCCGTCACCGAACTGACCCAGCCCGAAACCATCGCCACCCTGGCCAGCAACGCCTGGACCGTCAGCACGGGGGGCGCCGATGTGGCCCTGCGCATCGCCACCCGCGTCGCCGAGACGCTGGAGCGTCCCGAAAGGCAGCCCGCATGACCCGCGCCCCCGGCTTCTGGTTCCTGACCCCTCCGACGATGCGCGCGCGCCTGCTGACGCCGCTTGGTGCGGGTTATGCGCGGGCCACCGCCCGCCGCCTGGCGCAGGGGCCGCGCGACCGGGTGGGCGTGCCGGTGATCTGCGTGGGCAACATCAATGCGGGCGGCACCGGCAAGACGCCCACCGTGATCCATCTGCAGATGGCGCTGGCGGCGCGGGGGATCGCCGCGCATGTGGTCTCGCGCGGGTATGGCGGCAGCGCGACGGGGCCGCTGCGCGTGGACGAACGCGCCCATGACGCCGCCCTGACCGGGGACGAGCCGCTGCTGATGGCGGCCTTTGGCCCGGTCTGGGTGGCCGATGACCGCCGGGCGGGCGCGCGGGCGGCGGTGGCGGCGGGCGCGCAGGCGATCATCCTGGACGATGGGTTCCAGGACCCGGCGCTGGCGCATGACCTGTCGCTGGTGGTGGTGGATGCGGCCAAGGGGTTCGGCAACGGGCTGTGCATCCCGGCGGGTCCGCTGCGCGAGCCGGTCGCTGTGGGGCTGGCACGGGCCGATCTGCTGCTGTCCATCGGGCCGGATGCGGCGCAGGCGGGGTTCACCGCGCCCCCCGGCGCGCCGCCGCATCTGCGCGGGCAACTGGCGCCGCTGCAGATGGGGTTCGACTGGCGCGGGCACCGGGTGCTGGCATTCGCCGGCATCGGCCACCCCGAGAAGTTCTTTGCCACGCTGCGGTCCCTGGGCGCCGAGATCGTCCGGGCCGAGGGGCTGGACGATCACCAGCCCTTCACCCCCGCCCTGCTGACCCGGCTGGAGACCGAGGCGCGCATGACCCGCGCCCAGCTGGTCACCACCGAAAAGGACGCGGCCCGCCTGCCCCGCGCCTTTCGCCCCAAGGTCATGGCGCTGCCCGTGCGGCTGGCCCTGACGGATGACGCGCCCCTGACTGCGGCGCTGGACCGGCTGTTTCCGCGCGCCGTTTGAATTTCCGGGCGCGATGCCGATATAAGGCGCTGGATGCGAAAGGATGGCCATGTCTCGCAATGCCCAGGCTCGGCTGAGCTTTTATCTGCTGCTGGTGCTGACGCTCTATGCCTCGATGGCGGGCGGGGGCTGAGGGGGGATCATGTCGAACCGATTCGGAGGGCGCTTTTCGCCCGGAACCCGCACGCAGCCCGCCCTGCCGCCCACGCCGCGCCACCCCCATGAGGGGCGGCCGAAATGGATCACGCTGGCCGCGACGCCCTTTCTGCTGGGCGCGTTCTTTCAGGGGCCTGCGGGAATGGTCACCGACCTTGCGGCCTTTGGCCTGGTCGCCAGCGGCATGTGGATGACCCGCGAGGGGCTGGTGGCGCAGGCCACATTCGAGGCACGCCGCATCGCCAAGCGGCCCGCGATCCCGCGCAAGCTGTTCGGCGGCGTGCTGGCGGGGCTGGGCCTGGGCCTTGGCGCTGCGGAACCCGGCATCTGGGCCGAGGCCGGGCTGATCGGCGCGGCGGGCCTGGCGCTGCATCAGATCAGCTTTGGCCTGGACCCGTGGCGCGACAAGACCGCGGCGGGCGTGGACAGCTTTCAGCAGGATCGCGCGCAGCGGATGATCGACGAGGCCCAGGGCCATCTGGAGCAGATGCGCACGGCCATCACCCGCACCGGCGACCGGCGGCTGGAGGCGCGGGTGGCGATGTTCGACGCCTCGGTCCGGCATCTGTTCGACCGGGTGCGCGACAATCCCGGCGGGCTGTCCTCGGCCCGGCGGTATCTGGGGGTCTATCTGATGGGGGCGCGGGACGCGACGATGCGCTTCGCGGACCTCTATGCGCTGACCCAGGATCAGAAGGCGCGGGCCGATTACGAGAGTTTCCTGGACGATCTGGAAAAAGATTTCATCGCCCGCGCCGACCGGCTGCTGGACGGCGACCGCGACGCGCTGGACATCGAGATGTCGGTCCTGCGCGACCGTCTGGCCCGCGAGGGGCTGACCGGCGCCGCGACCCGCGTCGATCCCGCCGACCGCCCCGCCCTGCAGAGCGCCGAGGCGCAGACGCTGGACGATCTACTGCGCACGCCCTTTCCGGGGCAGAAGGTTCCGCGCGACTGATGCCCCGCTTTGCCTTTCAAGTCGAATATGACGGCGCGCCCTTTGCCGGCTGGCAGGCGCAGGCCGATCAGCCAAGCGTGCAGGGCGCGATAGAGGCCGCGCTGGCGCGGCTGGACCCCGGTTTCGCGACCCGCCGTATTGCCGCCGCCGGGCGCACCGATGCGGGCGTGCATGCGACCGGACAGGTGGCCCATGCCGATCTGGACCGCGATTGGGACCTGTTCCGCCTGTCCGAGGCGCTGAACTGGCACCTCAAGCCCGCCCCCGTGGCGATCCTGCAGGCGGCGCGGGTCGATGACGATTTCCACGCGCGGTTTTCCGCGGTCGAGCGGCGCTATCTGTTCCGACTGGTGGCGCGGCGCGCGCCGATGACCCATGGCAAGGGGCAGGTCTGGCAGGTGCTGAACCCGCTGGACTTGGGCGCGATGCGGGCGGGGGCGGCGCATCTGGTCGGGCATCACGACTTTACGACCTTCCGGTCGTCGATCTGTCAGGCGAAAAGCCCGGTGAAGTCGCTGGACGAGATCAGGATCGAGGCGCAGCCCATTCCGCAGGGCATGGAATACCGGTTCCACCTGCGTGCGCGGTCGTTCCTGCACAATCAGGTGCGCAGCATCGTCGGCACGCTGGAGCGGGTGGGCGCGGGATCATGGGCGCCCGACCGGGTCCGCGACGCGCTGGAGGCGCGCAACCGCGCGGCCTGCGGGCCGGTCTGTCCGCCCCACGGGCTGTATCTGACCGGGGTGGGTTACCCGCGCGATCCGTTCGGCGCGCGTGGCGAGGGGCCGACCGGCAGATAGGAATGGCCTCGGCGGCGACGGCGCGGGCGCTCGTCTCGCGAGGAGACGACAATCTTGACCGTGTGCCACAGGATCCACAGGTCCAGCCGCATGGAGCGGTGGCGCTGATAGATCAGGTCGATCTTGAGCTTGGCTGGCAGGCAGCGGCGAGCGTAGGCGCGCTCGGTATCCTCGGCAGACTTGCAGCTGGCAAGAATCCGATCCTCGTGGCGGTGATAGATCAGCGTGGCGAGGCCCGTGACGCCGGGACGGCTTTTCAACACTTGGCCGTAAATGCTGGGATACCGCTCGACATACTCGCGAATGGTCGGGCGGGGTCCGACAAAGCTCATGTCGCCCTTGAGGATGTTGAACAGCTGCGGCAATTCGTCGATACGCGTGCGGCGCAGGAAATGCCCGAGCGGCGTGATCCGCCATTTTTTATGCCCGCCAGTCACGCCCGAATCCGTGTCGGTGCATAGCATGGTGCGGAACTTCAGATGGGTAAAGGGCCGGTTCGGACCGCGCATACGCGGCGCTGCGTAAAAGATCGGTCGACCTTGCGTCACCAAAAGCACCAGCGTGACCACGCCCATCAACAGCGAGAGCGGGATCAGCAGCAGGATGGCGAAGACGATGTCGAACAGCCGTTTGGAAGTCGGCATAGGATTGCGGTCGGCGATCTTGAGCCGGGCGAACCAAGCCATCTGCGAACCCGCGATGCCTACGGCGTCCGTCTTTTCCCAATCATGATGGATCGTCACGACACCGTCCGCTTTGCGATTTCAGGCAATTACCCCTATCGCCGCTAGCACATCATGCAGGGATTGGGAACCGCCCGGCCACCCGTCTCGGCAATCACTTGCGCGTGCATGGCACATCGGCCACTGTCCGGGGACAGGAAACAGGGGTCCGGGTGACGATGCGGAAATTTCTGGTCCTGCTGGACGACAGCAGGGAATGCCTGAACGCGATGCGCTTTGCCGCGATGCGGGCGGCGAAATCGCAGGGCGCGTCGGTGGTGATCCTGTCGGTCATTCCCGCCGAAGAGATCCAGCACGGATTCGGCGTGGCCGACGTGATGCGCGCCGAGGCCCGTGAGCGGATTGAGGCGCATTTCGAGGTGTTCGCCAAATGGATGCGGTCCCGCCAGGGGATCGAGCCTGCGCTGGTCATCCGCGAGGGCGACACCGCCGAGGAGCTGCTGGCGCAGATCACCGAGGATGGCGAGGTGGGCGTCGTCGTGCTGGGCCTGTCATCCGACAAGAGCAGCACGAACCCGGTGCTGACGCGGCTGCTGCGCGATCCGACGGCGCTGCCCTGCGCGATCTCTCTGGTGCCGGGCGATCTGTCCAAGGAGCGGCTGGAGGCCATCACGTGAGCCGCGCCGCGGCATGGCCCGGCGCGTGGCGGGCGGGTTGACCCAAGCCCCCCGGATCGCCATATCGGGATCAAAGGAGCGCCCCCATGTTCATCCAGACCGAGACCACCCCGAACCCCGCCACGCTGAAATTCCTGCCCGGAGAGACGGTACTGGGCAGCGGCACGGCCGATTTCCCCAGCCCCGAGACCGGGGCCGCATCGCCCCTGGCGCGGCGGATCTTTGCGGTGGACGGGGTGACCGGCGTCTTCCTAGGCCGCGATTTCGTGACCGTGACCAAGGCTGACCAGGTGCCGTGGGATCATCTGAAGCCGTCGGTCCTGGGCGCGATCATGGAGCATTTCCAGTCGGGCGCCCCGGCGATCGAGGGGGCGGCATCCGACAATGGCGGCCATGTCGCCCATGAGGCCGGCCCCGATGCCGAGATCGTCGTGCAGATCAAGGAGCTGCTGGACACGCGCGTCCGTCCTGCGGTGGCGCAGGATGGCGGCGACATCACGTTCCACGGGTTCGATCGCGGGATCGTCTATCTGCACATGCAGGGGGCCTGCGCGGGTTGCCCGTCCTCGACCCTGACGCTGAAGATGGGGATCGAGAACCTGCTGCGCCATTACATCCCCGAGGTGGTCGAGGTCCGGCCCGTTGCCTGACCGGATCACCCTGGGATTTGACACATCGGCCGCGCATTGCGCGGCCGCTTTGCTGCGCGGCAATGCAGTTCTGGCGGTGCGCCATGAGCCGATGGCGAAGGGCCAGGCCGAGCGGCTGATGCCGATGCTGGAGGAGATGCTGGCCGAGGCGGGGCTGGGCTGGCGCGATCTGGACGTGATCGGGGTCGGCACGGGGCCCGGCAATTTCACCGGCATCCGCGTGGCGGTCGCGGCCGCGCGTGGGCTGGCGCTGTCACTGCGCATTCCGGCGGTGGGCGTGGGCGCGCCCGAGGCGCTGGCCTGGGGGCTGGCCCGGCCCTGTCGGGTGGTGATCACGGGCAAGGGCGACATGGTCCTGTTTCAGGACTTTGCCGAGGGCGCAGGGGGCCGGCCGCAGCAAGCTGCGACCGGTGCGCTGCCGCCCGGCCCCGCGCCGGCTGCGCCGGCGGTGGGGATCGCCGAGGGGGTCGCGGGCGATCCGCAGCCCCGGCCCGCGCCCGTCTATCTGCGGCCCGCCGATGCGGCGCCTGCGCGCGATGCGCCGCCGGTCATTCTGGCGTGACCGGCGCGGATCACGGCGTGACGCCCGAGGCGCTGGCCGCCCTGCATGCGCGGTGTTTCAAGCGTCCGCGCCCGTGGTCGGCTGCGGAATTTGCGGGTCTGCTGGGCACGCGCGGGGTGTTCCTGCTGACCGCGCCGGGCGGGTTCCTGATGGGCCGCGCCATCGCTGGCGAGGCCGAACTGTTGACCCTGGCAGTGGACCCGGATGCGCGGCGGGGGGGCATCGGGCGTGGTCTGGTTGCCGATTTTGCGGGCAGAGCCGCCCGGATGGGGTCCGATGCGGCCTATCTGGAGGTCGCGGCGGACAACCTTGCGGCACGGAGCCTCTACGCGGCCACGGGATGGCTGGAAGCGGGCGTCAGACGGCGATATTACGGCCCCGCGACGGATGCGATCGTCATGCGTCTGACGCTGCGTGCCACCCAAGAAGGCGGTTGACCGGCCCCATGCGATGCGCCCTAATCGGGCGATCAGCGGGCCCGTTGAATCGCCCGCGAAAAACAGGATGAGGTTGCTTACATGTCCCTGATGAAATCGCTTTTGGCGGGCTCGGCCCTGGCGGTGCTGTCGACCGGCGCGGCGCTGGCCGATCCGGCCCTTATCTATGATCTTGGCGGCAAGTTCGACAAGTCGTTCAACGAGGCGGGCTTCATGGGCGCGCAGCGGTGGGTCGAGGAGACCGGCGGCACCTATCGCGAGCTGGAGATGCAGTCCGAGGCGCAGCGCGAGCAGGCGCTCCGCCGCCTGGCCGAAAGCGGATCGAACCCGATCGTGATGGTGGGCTTTGCCTTTGGCGACGTGCTGACCCAAGTGGCGGGCGATTACCCGGACACCAAATTCGCCATCATCGACATGGTGGTCGAGGCGCCGAACGTGCAGTCGATCGTCTTCACCGAGGAAGAGGGCAGCTATCTGGCAGGCGTGATGGCCGGTCAGGCGTCTGAATCGGGGACTGTCGGATTCATCGGCGGCATGGACATCCCGCTGATCCACAAGTTCCATTGCGGCTTTGCCCAAGGGTTCAAGGCGGTCCAGCCCGAGGGGACAGTGCTGATGAACTTTACCGGCACCACGCCCGCGGCCTGGAACGACCCGGTCCGCGGCGGAGAGCTGACCCGCGCGCAGGTCTCGCAGGGGGCCGACGTGGTCTATGCGGCTGCGGGCGGCACCGGCATCGGCGTGCTGCAGACGGCGGCCGATCTGGGCGTGCTGTCGATCGGCGTGGACAGCAACCAGAACGCGCTGCATCCGGGGCAGGTGCTGACCTCGATGGTCAAGCGCGTGGATAACGCGGTGTTCGACGCCTTTACGGCGGGAACCGAGCTGGAGGCGGGCATCCGTGTCATGGATCTGGCCGCCGAGGGCGTCGATGTCGCCATCGACGACAACAACGCCGATCTGGTCACCGACGAGATGCAGGCTGCCGTGGACGAGGCACGCGCCGCCATCGCCTCGGGCGAGGTCGTGGTGCATGATTACATGACCGACAACGCCTGCCCGGCCTCGTAATGACCACCGCAAGCGACATGTTGGGGGGGCGGTCGGACACGGCCGCCCCCGCTGCCATCGAGCTGCGCGGCATCTCGAAGGCGTTCGGGGCGGTTCAGGCGAACCGCGACATCAGCCTGTCCGTGCCCCGCGGCACCATCCACGGCATCATCGGAGAGAACGGCGCCGGGAAGTCGACGCTGATGTCGATCCTGTACGGGTTCTACAAACCCGATGAGGGCCAGATCCTGGTGGGCGGCAGGCCTATCAGCATCAGCGACAGCCAGACCGCGATCCGCGCGGGCATCGGCATGGTGTTCCAGCATTTCAAGCTGGTGCAGAACTTCACCGTGCTGGAAAACATCATTCTGGGCGTCGAGGATGGCGCGCTGCTGCGCCCGTCCTTGTCCAAGGCGCGCGGCGTGCTGAAGCAGCTGGCGGCCGAATACCAGCTGAACGTGGACCCAGACGAGGTGGTCGAGAACCTGTCCGTCGGCCACCAGCAGCGGGTCGAAATTCTCAAGGCGCTGTATCGCCAGGCCGACATCCTGATCCTGGACGAGCCGACCGGCGTGCTGACACCCGCCGAGGCCGACCACCTGTTCCGCATCCTCAAGGGGCTGCGCGACGAGGGCAAGACGATCATCCTGATCACCCACAAGCTGCGCGAGATCATGGAGATCACCGACAATGTCAGCGTGATGCGCCGCGGCGAGATGGTGGCGTCGGTCAGGACCGCCCAGACCAGCCCCGAGCAGCTGGCCGAGCTGATGGTGGGCCGCAAGGTCCTGCTAAACGTGGACAAGCAACCGGCGCGGCCCCAGGCCCCGGTGCTTGAGGTGCGCGGCCTGACCATGGTCGATATCGATGGGGTCGAGCGCCTGCGCGGCATCGACCTGGACATCCGCGCCGGAGAGATCCTGGGGATCGCCGGCGTGTCGGGCAACGGCCAGACGCAGCTGCTGGAGATTCTGGGCGGATACCCCGAAAAGGGCGCCAAGGTCAGTGGCGCGGTGCAGATGAACGGCGCCCCCCTGCCCCTGTCCGGGCGCGGCTGCGATGCCGGTCAGCGCCGCCGTGACGGCGTGGGCCACATCCCCGAGGACCGTCAGGTCGAGGGGCTGATCATGGATTTCACCGCATGGGAGAACGTGGCCTTTGGCTGGCACGACGCGCCAGAGTTCAACAAGGGCTGGCTGATGGACAATGTCGCCATCCGCCGCGACGCCCAGGCCAAGATGGAGCGGTTCGACGTGCGCCCGCGCGACTGCCACCTGGCGGCGCGCAACTTTTCGGGCGGGAACCAGCAGAAGATCGTCGTCGCGCGCGAGATCGAGCGCAACCCCGACCTGCTGCTGATCGGGCAACCCACGCGCGGCGTCGACATCGGCGCGATCGAGTTCATCCACAAGCAGATCGTGGCGCTGCGCGACGCGGGCAAGGCGATCCTGCTGGTCAGCGTCGAGCTGGACGAGATTTTGGCCTTGTCCGACCGCGTGGCCGTGATGTTCGACGGCCGCATCATGGGCGAACGCCTGCCCGGCCAGACCACCACGGGCGAGCTGGGCCTGCTGATGGCGGGCATCACCGATACGCAGAACACCCCCGCCGAGGCCGGAATTCCGCCCGAGACGACCCATGACCTGCCGGAAGGACGCGCCTGATGGACAAGATGCCGAAATGGGCGGACGTGATCCTGACGCCGCTGATCTCTCTGATCCTGGCGATGGGCTTCTCCGCGCTGGTGATCCTGGCCATCGGCGAAAGCCCGTGGGAGGCGCTCAAGACGATGGTCCAGGGCGCGCTCGGCTCCAGCTATGGCTGGGGATTCACGCTGTATTACGCGACCAACTTCATCTTTACCGGGCTGGCCGTGATGGTCGCCTATCACGCCAGCCTGTTCAATATCGGCGGCGAGGGGCAGGCGGCGATGGGCGGCCTGGGCGTCGCGCTGGTGCTGCTGTATCTGCCGCTGCCGCATTGGGGGCTGGCGCTGCCCGCCGCGATGATCGGGGCGGCGGTCTTTGGCGCGGCCTGGGCATTCATCCCCGCGATCTTGCAGGCGAAACGCGGCAGCCATATCGTGATCACCACGATCATGTTCAACTTTATCGCCGCCGCCACGCTGAACTATGTGCTGGTGAACCTGCTGCGCCCGGTGGGCAGCATGGACCCCGCCACGGCGCGGTTTCCGGCCTCCACCAACCTGCCGTCCCTGACCGACATGGCGGCGGCCATCGGCATCACCTGGGGGCGCAACACGCCCGCCAACATCACCTTTCTGGTGGCCGTGCTGGCGTGCTTCCTGATCTGGGTGCTGATCTGGCGCACCCGCTTGGGCTATCAGATCCGCGCCTTGGGCCGGTCTGAGCCGGGCGCCGTCTATGCGGGCATCAGCCCGGTGCGCATCACCGTCATCGCCATGCTGATTTCCGGCGGGCTGGCGGGCCTGATGGCCATCAACAACGTCATGGGCGAGGCCGAGCGTCTGGTCCTGAACGCGGTCGAGGGTGCAGGCTTCATCGGCATCGCGGTGGCCCTGATGGGCCGCAACCACCCCTTGGGCATCCTGCTGGCGGCGCTGCTGTTCGGGTTCCTCTATCAGGGCGGCGGAGAGCTGGCGCTGTGGACCTCGATCCCGCGGGAACTGATCGTGGTGATCCAGGCGCTGGTCATCCTGTTCACCGGCGCGCTGGACAACATGGTCCGCATGCCGCTGGAGCGGCTGTTCCTGACCATGAAACGGACCAGCCGGGGGGCGGTGAAATGAACATCCGCGAATCGCTGATCGCGATCATCGTCCTGTCCATCTGCGTGATCTGGGCGCTGGCCGACGGGGCCGCCGCCCAGCAGGGCATCGGCAGCGCGCTGCGCCTGATGACGCCGCTGCTGCTGGCCTGTCTGGCGGGGCTTTATTCCGAACGCGCCGGGGTCTTTGACATCGGGCTGGAAGGCAAGATGCTGATGGCGGCCTTTACCGCCGCATCGGTCGCCTATCTGACCGGCAGCGCTTGGCTGGGCCTGGCGGCGGGCATCGCGGGGTCGCTGTCGCTGTCGCTGATCCACGGGCTGGCCTCGATCACCTTCATGGGCAACCAGCTGATCTCGGGCGTGGCGATCAACTTCCTGGCCTCGGGGCTGACCGTGCTGATCGGGCAGAACGCATTCGGCCTGGGCGGGCGGACGCCGTCCCTGACCGGGGCGGGTCGGTTCCAGCCGATCACCCTGCCCTTTGCCGATGCCCTGCGCGATGTGCCGGTGCTGGGGCCGATCTATTCGGGGCTGATCTCGGGGCAGACGATCTTGGTCTATGTAGCCTTCGCGATGGTGCCGATCACCTGGTGGGTGCTGTTCCGCACCCGTTTCGGCCTGCGCCTGCGGGCGGTGGGGGAAAACCCCGCCTCGGTGGACACGGCGGGCGTGTCGGTCACCCGGCTGCGTTATACGGCGGTGGCGATCTGCGGCATCCTGTGCGGCATCGCGGGCGCCTATCTGGCGACCGGCCTGTCGGCGGGCTTCGTCAAGGAGATGACCGCCGGGCGCGGCTTCATCGCGCTGGCGGCGCTGATCTTTGCCAAGTGGCGGCCCTGGCAGGCGCTGTTCGCGACCTTCCTCTTCGGTCTGCTGGAGGCGATCGCGAACCTCTATCCGAACCTGGATCTGGGCATCGTGGTGGTGCCGTCGATGTTCATGAACGCGCTGCCCTATATCCTGACGGTGGTGATCCTGGCCGGTTTCGTCGGCCGCGCCATCCCGCCCCGCGCCGGAGGAGAGCCCTATGTCAAAGAGCGCTGAGCTGGCCGCCCTGATCCGCGACCGCGCGGGCCCGGAGGCCCCGGAATACGGGCTGATCCTGGGATCGGGCCTGGGGCATCTGTCGGGCCAGGTCGATGGCGTGGCGATCCCCTATGACGATCTGCCGGGCTTTCCCCATGCGGGCGTGTCGGGCCATGTCCCACAGCTGGTCATCGGCCAGCTGGAGGGGCGGCGCGTCGCAGTCTTTGGCGGGCGGTCGCATTACTACGAATCGGGGCGCGCGGACGCGATGCGGCTGCCGCTGGAGGTGCTGGCCGCCTTGGGGACGACCAAGCTGATCCTGACCAATGCGGCAGGCTCGCTGCGCGCCGACATCCCGACGGGTGGGCTGATGCTGCTGAACGACCATATCGCCTTTGCCGGCACCAACCCCCTGATCGGAGAGGCAACCGACGCGCGGTTCGTGCCCATGACCGACGCCCATGACGCGGAGATGCGCGCCGCCCTGCGCGACGCCGCCGCAGCCGAAGGGGTCGAGATGCCCGAGGGGGTCTATTGCTGGTTTTCCGGCCCCAGCTTCGAGACCCCGGCCGAGATCCGCGCCGCGCGCATCCTTGGCGCGGATGCGGTGGGCATGTCGACGGTGCCCGAGATCATCCTGGCGCGGTTCCTGGGGCTGCGCACGGCAGCGATCTCGGTCGTCACCAACATGGGGGCCGGGCTGTCCGACGAATCGATCAGCCACGACCACACCAAGGCGATGGCCCCCCTGGGCGCGGCCAAGCTGGAAACGGTGCTGCGCCGGTTCCTGAAGGGTCAGGTCAGGTAGCGGGCGAACCAGTCCAGCGTCCGCTGCCAGGCCAGATCGGCGGCCTCGGGGTCGTATCGCGGCGTCGAATCGTTGTGAAAGCCGTGGTTGGTGCCCGGATAGACATGCGCCTCATAGGTCTTGCCCTCGGCCTGCAGGGCGGCCTCATAGGCGGGCCAGGTGGCGTTGACGTTCTCGTCGATCTCGGCGAACTGGAACAGCAGCGGCACCTGGATCTTGGGCACATCCGCCACCGGCGCCTGTCGCCCGTAAAAGGGCACCGACGCGCCCAGCTCCGGATAGGCCACCGCCAGCGCGTTGCAGACCCCGCCGCCATAGCAGAATCCCACCGCGCCGACGCGGGTGGCATCGTCGCGGCCCATCAGATGCTCGGCCCCGGCAAAGAAATCGTTCATCAGCAGGGTGGGGTCAACCTCGGCCTGCAGGGCGCGCCCCTCCTCATCGTTGCCCGGATAGCCGCCCTTGGAGGTCAGCCCGTCGGGGGCCAGCGCCAGATAACCGGCCTTGGCCAGCCTGCGGGCGACATCCTCGATATAGGGGTTCAGCCCGCGATTCTCGTGGATCACCAGCACCGCGGGCCAGGGGCCGTCGCCTGCGGGTGCGACCTGATAGGCGCGCACCGCGCCATGCCCCTCGGGCGAGGGATAGGTCACGTATTCCGGCACGATGTCGGGGTCGTTGAAGTTCACCTGCTGGGCCAGCGCGTAATTCGGGCGCAGCATGTTCAGCAGCGCCAGCGCAGTCACGCTGCCCACCGCGAACTTGCCCGCGCGGTCCAGGAACTGCCGCTTGGTGATGCGGCCGTGGGCGTAGAAGTCATACAGCTCCAGCAATTCCTGCGGGAAATCCTTGGCACTCATCCGGGTCATCGGGCTCTCCTTGGGTGGCACGACGCGGAGCCTAGGTCGAACCCGCGCCGCCGCCCGATCACAAAAGGGCGACCTGTGCCGCGCGGCCCTGCGGCCAATGCCCCCTCAGCGGGCCATGACCGCCAGCGCAGCCTCGACCTGACCGGTCGCGGCGTCCAGGTCGGCCAGCCCCTCCAGTGCGACGATCTGTCCGCGCCCATCGTCATGCCGCGACCGGTGCTTGTCATAGCGCGGGTCGTAATGGTCGCGCAGCAACCCCTCGGACAGGGCCTGCCATTGGCCCTGCGCCAGTGCCGCGCGCCAGCCCTCGACCCGCTCGGCGGGGTGCAGGGGGGCCATCAGGTCCAGGATGGCGGCGACCTGATCGGGGTCCGCGACCATGTCGCGATAGGTGGCGGCGGTAAAGGCCGCGCGGGCCGCGACGGGCACCCGCAACTGCAGGCGCGGCGCGCGGCAGATGGCCTGCCACATGGCCTTGGGGACGGCGATCTGGCCGATGCGGCTGCTTTCGGCCTCGACCAGCAGGGGGCGGGTGGGGTCCAGACGCTCCAGCGCGACGGCCAGGCGACCCTCGAACATCTTCTGGCTGGGCTGGCCCTCGGGGTGGCCGCCGAACAGGCTGCCGCGATGGTTGGCCAGGCCCTCGAGGTCGATGACCTGATGGCCGCGCAGGGCCAGCCGCTGCAGGATCGCGGTCTTGGCGCTGCCGGTATTGCCGTCCAGCACGATCACCGGGGCCGCGATGGGCCCTTTCTGCACCCGGTCCACCACCAGCGACCGCCACGCCTTGTAGCCACCCTCGACCCGGCCCACGCGCCAGCCGATCTGGCCCAGGATGGTGCCGAAACTGCCCGAGCGCTGCCCGCCGCGCCAGCAATAAACCAGCGGCTTCCACGCCCCGCCCCGGTCGGCCAGCACCCCCTGCAGATGCCGCGCGGCATTGGCCGCGACCAGCGCCGCGCCCAGCTTGCGCGCGTCGAACGGCGACACCTGCTTGTAGATCGTGCCGATCCGGGCGCGTTCGTCGTCGGACAGCACCGGCAGGTTGATGGCGCCGGGCAGGTGATCCTCGGCGTATTCCGCAGGCGCGCGGACATCGATGATGTCGTCGTACCCGGCCAGGACCGGGTCCGCCGCACTGGCCAGCCGCAGCGCGTCCAAGATCAGAAGACGTAGACGGGCGTGCCGATCGGCACCTGGTCGAACAGGCTGATCACGGCCTCGTTGCGCATGCGCAGGCAGCCGTTGGACACCGCCCGCCCGATGGAGCCGGGATCGGTCGTGCCGTGGATGCGGATGGCGGTGTCGTTGCCGCGGTCGTCATACAGATACAGCGCCCGCGCCCCCAGGGGGTTCTGCGGCCCGCCCGGCATGCCGTCGGCGTATTTCTGATAGGCGTCGGGGTTGCGGGCGATCATGTCGTTGGTCGGGCGCCAGCTGGGCCATTCGACCTTGCGGCCGATGGTGGCCTTGCCCTTCCAGACCAGCTCGGCGGTGCCCACGGCCACGCCGTAGCGGATCGCCCGGCCGGGGGCCACGACGTGATACAGATAGAAATCGCGGCTGACCACGACGATGCTGCCGGTCTCGAAATCGTCGCGGATGGCGACCTCGGTCGGGGCAAAGCGGTCGCCTCCGGTGGCCGCAGGGGCGGCCTGCGCCATCGCCAGGGCGGGGGCGGCGGCCATCAGGGCGGCCAGCGAGATCATCTGACGACGGTTCATGGCGTGGTCCTTGGGGTCAGTGTGGTTTTCCCCCGGATACAGCCAAACCGCCCCGGCCCGCAACTCACGTCGGCGTTCTTGGAGCAGCCGGGCTTGACCGCGCGGCCCTGTGGCCACATCTGTAGGGCATGGACAGCCCCCGCCCCTGCTGCCGCACCCGCGCGGCGACCACCCGTCCGGCGCATCTGTGCCGGGGCCGGGGCGACCGGGCCTGCCGGTGCCACATGTCGGCGCGGCCCCGCCATGCGCGCCCCGCGCCCCGGCCCGCCCCGCGCGTGGCCGATGCCTGGGCGCGGCGCGATCAGCCCGACCGGGCCCCCGCCCGACCGCAGGCGCCCCCTGCCGCGATGATGCAGCACCCTCTTTGCATCATCAGCGGATATGGACATGACCACAGACATCACCCTTGACCTGCCCCTGCCGGGGATCAGCTGCGGCGCCTGCGCGGGCCGCGTGACCCGCGCGCTGAGCGCCCTGCCGGGCATCGCCGACCTGAGCGTGAACCCGGTCACGAAACACGCGCGGATGCGGCTGGACGGCGCGACCCTGCCGCAGGTTCAGGCCGCGCTGGACCAAGCGGGCTATCCCGCTGATCTGCCCGTCACCCGCCTGGACATCGCAGGGATGAGCTGCGGCGCCTGTTCGGGCCGCGTCGCCCGCGTGCTGTCGGCCCATCCGCAGGTGGCCGAGGCGCAGGTGAACCTGGCCACCCATCGCGCGCAGATCACCCATGCCCCCGACCTGACCCCGCAGGCGCTGGCGCGGATCGTGACCGATCTGGGCTATCCCGCGACCGTGGCGGATGACCGCCCCGCCCCCCCGCCCGTGGACGAGGCCCCCGCCCTGCGCCGCGCCTTCCTGACCGCCGCCGCCCTGTCCCTGCCCGTCGTGGTGCTGGAGATGGGCGGCCATCTGGTCCCGGCCTTTCATCACTGGCTGCACGGGCTGGTGCCGATGCGCGGGCTGTGGCTGGTGCAGATGGCGCTGACGCTGGCGGTGCTGGCGGGACCGGGGCGCGGGTTCTTTGCCAAGGGCCTGACCGCGCTCCGCCGCGGCGCGCCCGAGATGAACAGCCTGGTGGCCCTGGGCGCGGGGGCGGCGTTCCTGTTCTCGGCCGTGGTCACGCTGGCGCCCGATCTGGTGCCCGCGCCATCGCGCCATGTCTGGTTCGAGGCCGCCGCCGTCATCGTCACCCTGATCCTGATGGGCCGCTGGTTCGAGGCCCGCGCCAAGGGCCGCGCCGGGGCCGCGATCCGCGCGCTGGTGGCGCTGGCCCCCGATCATGCGACCGCCTTGCGGGACGGCAGGCCGGTCCGGGTCGCGGTGGCCGATCTGCGACCCGGCGACACGGTCCTGCTGGCGCCGGGCGAACGCATTGCGCTGGACGGCGTCCTGACCGAAGGGACCGGCGCCATCGACGAATCGATGCTGACCGGAGAGCCGGTTCCCGTGGTGAAATCGCCCGGCGACCGGATGACGGGGGGCACCGTGAACGGCAATGCCGCGCTGACCTGCCGGGTCACGGCGACGGGGGGCGACACGGTCCTGGCGCGCATCGTGGCGCTGGTCGAACAGGCGCAGGCCGCGCGCCTGCCGGTGCAGGCGCTGGTCGATCGCATCACGCGGGTCTTCGTTCCGGTGGTGATTGGGCTGGCGGCGCTGACATTCGCGCTGTGGCTGTCATTCGGGCCGGATCTGGCGCATGCGGTCGTGGCAGCCGTGTCGGTGCTGATCATCGCCTGCCCCTGCGCGATGGGGCTGGCGGTGCCGGTCTCGATCATGGTGGGCAGCGGGCGCGGCGCGCAGTTGGGCGTGCTGTTTCGGCGCGGCGACGCGCTGCAAAAGCTGGCGGGCGCGCGGGTCGTGGCGTTTGACAAGACCGGCACGCTGACCCAAGGCCACCCCCGCGTGACCGGGACCTGGGTCGCGGGGATCGCCCCCGATCAGGCCCTGCGCCTGACCGCCGCCGCCGAGGCGCGGTCCGAACACCCCCTTGCCGCCGCGATCCTGGAGGCCGCGCGCGACCTGGACCTGCCGCCCGCGCAATCGGTGACCGCCACGCCGGGTCGCGGCCTGACCGCCACGGTCGAGGGTCACGCCCTGCTGATCGGCAACGCGTCGGCGCTGACAGAGGCGGGCATCGCCCTGGACCCCACGCTGGCAACCCATGCGGACGCGGCCGCGCGCCAAGGCGCGACGCCGGTGCATCTGGCCGTGGACGGCACGCATCGCGGGGTCTTTGCCCTGGCCGACCCCGAGCGCCCGGAGGCCGCGGCCACCATCGCCGCCCTGGACGCGATGGGGCTGGGCACAGTCATGCTGTCGGGCGATCTGCCTGCGACGGCACAGGCGGTGGGCGCCCGCCTTGGGCTGGGCCGCATCCAAGGCGGCCTGTCGCCCGAGGCCAAGCTGGACGCGATCCGCGATCTGGGTCCGGGCAGCGTCTTCGTGGGCGACGGCATCAACGACGCCCCCGCCCTGGCCGCCGCCGAGACCGGGCTGGCCATCGGCACCGGCACCGACATCGCCATCGAATCGGCCGATGCGGTGCTGATGTCGGGCGATCCGCAGGGGGTGGTGCGCGCCATCCGCCTGTCGCGGGCGGTGATGCGCAACATCCGCCAGAACCTGTTCTGGGCCTTTGCCTATAACGTTGCGTTGATCCCGGTTGCCATGGGCGTGCTGGTGCCTTTTGGTGGACCGCAACTGTCGCCCATGCTGGGGGCGGGCGCGATGGCGCTGTCCTCGGTCTTTGTGGTGACCAATGCCCTGCGCCTGAGGACTGCCGCCCGATGACCCTGACCCGCCGATCCCTGCTGGCCGCCGCCGCCGCCCTGCCGCTGGCCCGCCCCGCGCGGGCGCAGACCCTGCCCCGCATCCTGTGCTTTGGCGACAGCCTGACCGCGGGGTATGGCCTGGCGCGCTCCGAGGGGTTGGTGCCGCAGCTGTCGGCCTGGCTGGCGGCGGCAGGGCGGCCTGCGGATCTGATCGACGGGGGACTGTCGGGGGACACGACCTATGGCGGTCGCGTGCGCCTGCCGGTGTCGATGCGCCGCCACCGCCCCGATGCCGTCATCGTGGAACTGGGCGGCAACGACATGCTGCGCCGCTGGCAGCCCGCCCAGGCCGAGGAGAACCTGGACGCGATCCTGGCCACGGCCCGGTCGGGCGGCAGGCCCGCGCTGCTGGTGGGCATCCACGCGCCTGCGGGCGACCCGGAATGGCGGCGGGCCTGGGGCCGGATGTGGCCGCGCCTGGCCGAGCGTCACAGCACGCTGCTGCTGCAGGACCTGTATGCGCCACTGGCGCAGGTGCCCGCGGCGCAGCGCGCGCCGCTGCTGCTGCGGGACGGGGTGCATCCTTCGGCTGAAGGGGTGCGGGTGCTGGTGCAGCACCTGGGACCGGTCGCGGCCCAGCTGGTGGCCCAGCTGGGCTGAGGCGGCTTTTCAGTGACCGGCGTGATCGCCCGCGCCATGGGCGTGGCCGTCGCCGTGGTCATGCCCGCCCGAGGCGCGCTGATTGTCCACCACCGCCTCTACGGTCTCCGTGCCGCAATCGCCGAAATCCAGCGTCAGCGTGACCGTGTCGCCATCCGTCAGCGGCGTGGTCAGACCCAGCAGCATGATGTGATCGCCGCCCCGGTCCAGGGCGTGGGTCTGACCGGCGGCGACGGGAATGCCGTCGTCGATCCGGGTCATCTTCATCACGCCATCCTCCTCCAGATGGGTGTGCAGCTCGACCCGCTCGGCGGCGTCGGAGGCCGCCGATTGCAGGGTGCAATCCACTTCGCGGTGGTTCTCGAGCTCCAGGAACACGGCACCCACCATCGGGTTCGTGCTGCGGGCATAGGCATCGTTGGCGTGCATGCCGTCATGGGCCAGGGCGGCCACGGGCATCAGGGCCGCCAGCGCGGCAAGGGTCAGGGTCTTCATGTCTTGGTCCTTCGATAGGGTCGGCTTGGGCTCAGGCGGGCGACCCCTGCGGGGGGTCGCGCACCCGGACCTGCGCCCGCGCCTGCGCTGTGGCGGGCGGACCGGTATCGGGGGACAGCGCGCGCGGCACGGCCACGCGCTGCGGCAGGGCCACGTCGGCGGGGGCCAGCCCCGCCATCAGCGACAGCGCCATGTCGGGGCACAGATGCACCCGCTTGCCCTGCCCGTCGGGGCGCGGCACGACGATGACACCGTGGCCGGTGCACAGGACGATCTGGTCGTCCATGCGGACCGTGCCCCGCGCAGCGCCCAGCCCGATGCTGGTCAGCATCACGGCCAGGATCAGGATCAGGGGCATGGGTCGGAACATGGCGCGTACTGTAACCGGTCGGCGGGGCGGGGTCAGCAGACAATCGGCCGCATCAGGGGTAACCGCATATGCAAAAGCCCCGCCGAAAGGGGCGGGGCGATGCAGGGGACGAAAAGCGTCCGATCAGGGCCGACCGCTCAGGCGGTGGCGGCAGCCGATTCGGCCTTGACCAGCTCGCGCTTGATCTTCTGGGCGCGGTCGGACAGCTCGGTGTCCTTGGCCTTCGCCAGGAAGGCGTCCAGGCCGCCACGGTGATCGACCGAACGCAGCGCCGCAGCCGAGATGCGCAGCGAATAGCCGCGGCCCAGCTTTTCGGACAGCAGCGTGACCTCGTTCAGGTTCGGCAGAAACCGGCGACGGGTCTTGTTGTTGGCATGGCTGACATTGTTACCGCTCATCGGGCCTTTGCCGGTCAGTTCGCAGACGCGCGACATGGTGTGTTCCTTCGTCTCAGCTGTGCGGGCGGGGGGTCCGTCCCAATGTGAAAGGGCGCCGCGAGGCAGCGCCCGGAATTCCGTTCGCGGGTGGCTACCGCATGAGGGGGTCGCCGTCAAGCCTGATCAGGCGATTCCATAGCCGCGTTCCAGCGCGATCAGGCGTTCCTTGCGCCACAGACCGCCCGCATATCCGGTCATGCTGCCATCCGATCCGATGACCCGGTGGCAGGGCACGACCAGTGCCAGCCGGTTCGCGCCATTGGCCGCGGCCACCGCGCGCATCGCCGTGGGCCGCCCGATGGCCGCCGCCAGCTGGGCATAGCTGCGCGTGGCACCGGGCGCAATCGCCTGCAATTCCTGCCAGACGCGGACCTGGAACGGCGTACCGCGCAGGGCCACCGGCACGTCCAGACGCCCACAGCGCCCGGCAAAGAACGCCTGCAGCGCGGCCTCGGTCCGGTCGGTGACAGCGCTGCGGCCCAGCCCGATGCGCCCGCCCGCCAGGACCGACAGCCGCCGCAGCCCCTGGGGCAGCGCCTTGCGGTCGGTGAATTCCAGCAGGTGCAGCGCGTCATCATCGGCAATCGCGATCATGCCGCCCAGGGGCGTGTCGATCCAGTCGGCGCGCAGGTCGGCCGCGCCCTGCATCCGGTGCGGCGGGTGGCCGAACAGCCGCGCGAAGGCCGCGCGGAACCCCGATGCCGAATCGAACCCGGCCTGCAGCTGTGCGTCGATCATGGCGCCTCCCTTCGTCAATGCAGCCAGGCCCTGGCGCAATCGGGCGGCCCGCGCCAGGGCCAGGAAACTGGTGCCGCGGTGGCGCAGGAACAGCCGCCGCACGGTCGAGGGGTCGTGGCCCAGGGCGCGCAGATCGGCCTCGGACCAGCGCCGGGCGGGGTCGGCGGCCAGCGCGGCCTCCAAGGTGGCGACCAGCGGCGGCAGGCGCCCCTCCGGGTGGCAGCGCAGGCAGGGGCGGAAGCCTGCGGCCCGCGCGGCATCGGCATCCGCGAACCAGCGGCAGTTGTCCGGGCGCGGCTTGCGCGCAGGACATGTCAGGCGGCAGAAGATCCCGGTCGAGGTGACGCCGACCAGCGCCCGCCCCTCGAACCGCGGATCGCGCGCCAGAAGTGCGGCGTAAAGCGTGTCGTGATCGGGCATCACCCCCTCCTGTCCAACCCGATCCGTCATAGCCGATTCGCGGATGGCATGGGGCGCGGTTTCGGGCATCTCATCGCGGCGCGCGCAGCCAATCCAGCATCTGGCGCGCGGCCTCGACCGGGGGCAGGCCGCCCTGGGCCACGCGGGCGCCCAGATCGGCGATGCGCCTGCGCGCGGCGGGCGCGTCCAGCTGCGCCAGCAGACCGCCGCGCAATTCTGCCATGAACCAGTCGCGGGCCTGTTCGGCGCGAATGCGGTCGAAATGGCCGTGATCGCGGCGCCAGGCGGTCAGGTCCTGCATCTGGGTCCAGGCCTCCTCCAGGCCCGCGCCGGTCGTGGCGCTGACCGGCATGGCCTTGGGAAAGCCCTCGGGGTCCTGCGCCCGCTTGCGCAGCAGGCGCAGCGCGCCCGCGTAATCGGCGACCGTGCGCCGGGCGGCGGCCAGCAGGTCGCCATCGGCCTTGTTGACCAGGATCAGGTCGGCCATCTCCATGATGCCGCGTTTCACGCCCTGCAACTCGTCGCCGCCCGCAGGCGCCAGCAGCAGGATGAACAGGTCCGACATCTGGGCGACCAGGGTTTCCGACTGGCCCACGCCCACGGTCTCGATCAGGACGACGTCATGGCCCGCGGCCTCGCACAGGCGGATCGCCTCGCGGGTGCGGCGTGCGACGCCGCCCAGATGCGCGCTGGAGGGGCTGGGCCGGATGAAGGCGCGCGGATTGCGCGACAAGAGCTCCATCCGCGTCTTGTCCCCCAGGATCGAGCCCCCCGACCGGGTCGAGGACGGGTCCACCGCCAGCACCGCGACCCGCAGCCCCTGATCGGTCAGGCGCGTGCCGAACGCCTCGATGAAGGTCGATTTGCCGACCCCCGGCGTCCCCGACAACCCGATGCGCAGCGCCCCGCCATCGGGCAGCGCGGCGATCAGCGCCTGCGCCCGGTCGCGGTGATCGGGGCGGGTCGATTCGACCAGCGTGATGGCCCGCGACAGGGCACGGCGGTCGCCCTGCAGCAAAGGTGTCAGAAGATCGTCCGTCATCGCAGCCCTACGCACGCCCCGCTTTGCGCCGAACAGTGGACCAGCGCCCGCCGGGGGGCAAGCCCGTTGGGCTTGTGCCCGACAGGCCGCCTGCCTAACTGTGAGGCGTGCAACCGAAGGTCCGCCCATGCCCACCCCATCCCGGCTTTTGTCCCGCCGCGCGATCCTGCTGGGCGCGGCCGTCGCGGTCCTGCCGGTGGCGGGACGCGCAGCCCCGCCCCCGGGCTGGCGGCTGATGATGGTCGAATCGCCCGCCTGCCATCATTGCCGCGCCTGGCACGCCCAGATCGGGCCGGGCTATGCCGCATCGCGCGCCGGGCGGGCGGCACCGATGATCCATGTCGATGTCGACGGCCCCTATCCCGACGGGCTGGCGCTGGATCGCAGGCCGTGGATCACGCCCACCTTCGTTCTGCTGTCCGACGGATTCGAACGGGGCCGGGTCGAGGGCTATGTCGGTGCGCGGCATTTCCACCCGGTGCTGGAGGCGATGATGCGCGAGGCGGGCCTGTCCCTGCCGGGGGCACCCGGATGAGCGCGCCCGATCAGCCGACCGCCGCCGACATGCAGGCCAGCGTGACCGAGGCCAGTGCCCTGATGAAGGCCCTGGCCCATGAGGGGCGGCTGATGATCCTGTGCCACCTGTCGGGCGGAGAGCGCACCGTCTCCGAGCTGGAGGCCCTGCTGGGCCAGCGGCAGGCCGCCGTCAGCCAGCAGCTGGCCCGCCTGCGGGCCGAGGGGCTGGTCGATTGTCGCCGCGAGGGCAAGACGCGGCTGTATTCCGTGTCCGACCCGCGCGCGGCCGAGGTGGTGGCGCTGATGTATCGGCTGTTCTGCGCGGCCTGAGGGTGGCGCTTGGGCTTTTGCCTGCCGCGCGGTTGCGCTAGGCAGTCGTGACCCAATTGACCCGCGAAGGTGCCGCCATGCATGACATCCGTGCGATCCGTGACAATCCCGAGGCCTTCGAGGCTGCGCTGAACCGGCGCGGGCTGACCGGCCTGACCGCGCAGATCCTGTCGCTGGACGAGGAGCGCCGCGCCCGGATCGCTGCCGCCGAGACCGCGCAGGCCGCCCAGAACAAGGCCAGCAAGGACGTGGGCGCCGCCAAGGCCCGCGGCGACGATGCCGAATTCGAACGTCTGCGCGCGCTGGTGGCCCAGACCAAGGCCGACATCGCCCGCCAGCAGGCCGAGGCCGCCGATCTGGACTGCCAACTGCGCGACCTGCTGCTGGGCGTCCCGAACCTGCCGCTGCCGCAGGTGCCAGATGGCCGTGACGAGGACGACAATGTCGAACTGCGCCGGTGGGGCACCCCCGCCACGCCCGATTTCACCCCGCGCGAGCATTTCGAGATCGCGGGCGTCGCCCCCGGCATGGATTTCCAGACCGGCGCGAAACTGTCCGGCAGCCGCTTTGTCGTGCTGAAGGGCGCGGTGGCGCGCATCCACCGCGCGCTGGCGCAGTTCATGATCGACATCCATATCGACCGCCACGGCCTGGAGGAGACCTGGACCCCGGTCCTGGTCCTGGAGGACATGATGCTGGGCACCGGCCAGCTGCCCAAGTTCGGCGAGGACAGCTACAAGACCCGCGAGGGATATTGGCTGATCCCCACCGCCGAGGTCACGCTGACCAATACCGTGCATGGCGACCTGCTGGATCAGACAGCCCTGCCCCACCGCATGGTCGCGCACAGCCAGTGCTTCCGATCCGAGGCGGGCAGCGCGGGGCGCGACACCACCGGCATGCTGCGCCAGCACCAGTTCGAAAAGGTCGAGATGGTGTCCATCACCGATGCCGAGACGGGCCTGGCCGAACACGACCGCATGACCCGCTGCGCCGAGACCGTCCTTGAGGCGCTGGCGCTGCCCTATCGCACGATCGTGCTCTGCACCGGCGACATGGGTGCGGGCGCGCGCATCACCCATGACCTGGAGGTCTGGCTGCCCGGCCAGAACCGCTATCGCGAGATCAGCAGCGTCAGCTATTGCGGCGATTATCAGGGGCGGCGGATGAACGCGCGCTATCGCCCGACGGGCGGCGGCAAGCCGGAATTCGTGCATACGCTGAACGGATCGGGCCTGGCCGTGGGCCGTGCGCTGATCGCGGTGCTGGAGAACGGCCAGCAGGCTGACGGCTCGGTCACCCTGCCTGCGGTGCTGCACCGCTATCTGGGCGGTGCGACCCGGCTGACGGCAGAAGGCGCGCTGGACTGACGCGATTGCGGGCCATGCGAAACTGCCGGACCCCGGCGCGCGTTGGCCCGCATGACACGGAACGGTTCACTCCTGCATCTGGTGACGGCGGCGATCTTCGTGATCGCCGGGTTGCGTCACGCGCTGTTTGCGCCCCGCGCAGTGGTCACCGATTCCGCGCATCTGGCGGGGCCGCTGCTGCCCCTTCCGGTGGCGCCGCAGGTGCCGATTCCCTCGTTCTATCTGGACCCTGACAATCCGCTGATGTGGGCGCTGTTGATCGCCATCTGGGCTATGGTGCTGCTGGATGCGGTCGGGCAATGGATCGACCCGACCGATTCCAAGGCGCTGCGTGACGGGCGCCCGCGCGTCTGGCCGCTGATCGTGGTGGCGGTGGGCGGGGCGGCGCTATGGCCGGGCCTGTCGGGCCATCCAGCGGTGCTGAGCGTGGTCGCCGGGGCGGGCGCGGGGCTGATGATCGTGGGCGCGCGGCGTGCGGCGAGGCGGCATCGACCGGCCGTCGGCTTTTTCGCCGGCTGGGCCACAGCGGTCGCATCCGCCGCGCTGGCCCAGCTGGCATCGACCCAGCTGGGCCTGCCGGGCCATGTCATTCCCGTCATCGCCATCCTGCCTGCAGCCGCCGTCGGCATGGCCGCCCAGCTGTGGATCGGCCCCAGTATCGGCTATTCGGCGGCACTGATCTGGGCGTTCTGCGGGCTGGCCATCTCGACCATGGGGACCGATCCGATGATCGCCCTGGCCGCGATCCTGGGGATCTCGGCCATGGCGTCGGTTCTGGTGCGTGCCGCCAGTTAATTGCCCTTGGGCTTCTGGCGGTTCTTGTGCTTGGACAGGGCGCCCGACTGCACGATCTTGGTGGCCTTGGCCTTGAACGGGTTGTCCCCGCCCTGATCGCGGAAGAACAGCCGGATCGGCGTGCCCGGCATGTCGAAATCGGTTCGCAGCCCGTTGATCAGATACCGCTGATAGCTGGTGGGGATCTGGTCGGTATGGGTTGATTTCACGATGAAGGCGGGCGGACGCGTCTTGACCTGAGTCATATAGCGCAGGCGGATACGGCGGCCACCGGGCGCCGGGGGCGGGTGGCTTTCGGTCATCGCGCCCAGCCACTGGTTCAGGCGGGCGGTCGGCACGCGGCGGTTCCAGACCTCATGCGCCTTGATGACGGCATTATGCAGACGGTCCAGCCCCTTGCCGGTCTTGGCCGACACAGTGACCAGCGGCGCGCCGCGCAGCTGCGGCAGCAGCTTTTCGAAGCTGGCGCGCATTTCGTTCAGCTTGTGGGACTTGTCGTCCTCGGTGTCCCACTTGTTCACGGCGATGACGACGGCGCGGCCCTCGGTCTCGGCGAAATCGGCGATGCGCAGGTCCTGCGTCTCGAACGGGATCTCGACGTCCAGCAGCACGACCACGACCTCGGCAAAGCGCACGGCGCGCAGCCCGTCCGCGACCGACAGCTTTTCCAGCTTTTCGGTCACGCGGGCGCGCTTGCGCATGCCCGCCGTGTCAAAGATGCGCATGGGCGTGCCCATGAAATTCGTGGTCACGCTGATCGAATCGCGGGTGATCCCGGCTTCGGGACCGGTCAGCAGGCGGTCCTGGCCCAGGATCTTGTTGATCAGCGTCGATTTTCCCGCATTCGGACGACCGATCACGGCCATCTGCAGCGGACGCGCCTCGGACGGGCGCCACTCCTCAGAGCCTGCGCCGGATTCGGCGTCCTCCTCGGACAGGTCCAGGTCGGTCACGGCCTCGATGGGGGCGGGACGCTCGGCCTCCAGCTGGTCGGCCAGGGGCATCAGGACGCGATAAAGATCGTCCATCCCCTCGCCATGCTCGGCCGAGATGCGCAAAGGCTCGCCCAGGCCCAAGGCATAGGCCTCCATCGCGCCCGATTCCCCGGCGCGGCCTTCGGACTTGTTGGCGGCGACGATGACGTGTTTTGCCCGCCGGCGCAGGATCTCGGCGAAATATTCGTCGGCGGCGGTGATGCCGATGCGGGCATCGACCACGAACAGGCAGATGTCGGCCTCATCGACGGCGCGCTCGGTCAGGCGCCGCATGCGGCCCTGCAGGCTGTCATCCTCGGCCATTTCCAGGCCGGCGCTGTCGATCACGACAAAGCGCAGGTCGCCAAGGCGGCCCGCGCCCTCGCGGATGTCGCGGGTCACGCCGGGCTGGTCATCGACCAAGGCCAGCTTTTTCCCGACAAGTCGGTTGAACAGGGTGGACTTGCCCACATTGGGCCGCCCGACGATGGCGAGTGTGAATGTCATCTCAACGCATGCAACTGGCCGTTGCGCGCAACGACGTAAAGGGTTTGACCGGCAACCACCGGGGCCGATGCCGCCCCACCGGGGATCGTCACCTGACCGACCAGCGCGCCGGAGGCGGGATCGAAGCTGCGCAACATGCCATCACTGGAGGTGACATGCAACCGCCCCCCCGCCAGCACCGGGCCGTAATGCGCGTGGATGGCATCCTGACGCCGCACCCGCTCGGTCGTGAAATAGGGCAGCGCCTGGCGCCAGATCACCCCGCCGGTGGCCGCATCCAGCCGCACCAGCTGCGCCTGGTCGTTCACCGCAAAGACAGACCCGCCTGCCACGACGACGGGGCTGTTCGCGCCCTCGCGCGCGGACCAGTCCTCCAGCCCGGAGGCCAGATCGACGGCGGCGATGCGCCCCGACGAGGTGCCCGCATAGACGCGACCGCCCGCGATCACCGGATCGCCGGTCACATCGCGGATCACCGCGATGGCGCGGCCGGGACGGGTGCCCGCGATCTGCGCGGTCCAGTTGGTCAGGCCGGACTGGCGATCCACCGCCAGCATCTGCCCCGAGGAGAAGGGAAAGACCACCGTGCCGCCCTGAACCGCAGGCACCGACACGCCCATGACCCCCGAGCCAGAGCCCGTCCCCGAGGTCTGCCACAGCACGCGCCCGTCGCTGGCGCGCACCGCCCAGCCCACAGAGTTGCGCCCGGCCACATAGACGACGCCGTCCTGCACCGCCGGGCCACCGCCGATCGAGGCATTGACCCGCTGGCGCCACAGCACGCCGCCGCTGGCCGCGTCCAGCGCGACCAGTTCGCCGAAACCGGTGGTAACGAAGACGCGCCCGCCCTCATGCGCCAGCCCGCCGCCCGAAGCGCTGTCGGGGTTCTCCAACGCGGGCGTCACGTCGGTGGACCAGGCACGGGCGCCGTTCAGCGCCGTGGCGGTGACGCGGGCGCGGCTGTCCAGGGTAAAGATGCGCCCGCCCGCGACGATCGGATCGGCGGTGATGCGGTGGCGCCGGGTATCGCCTTGGCCGATGGGCGCGGACCACAGCCGCTGGCTGGCCGTGCCCAGGGCCACATGGCCGGGCGCATGGGCCGCATTGCCGCCGCGATGGGACCATTCGCCATTGGTGACCGGGGCCGCCAGCGACAGGGCCGTGCTGCTGACGCCGGGCGCGCCCAGGACCGCAGGCCCATCGGGCGAGGTGACCGCCATCGGGTCCAGACGCTCTCCGGGCAGGATGATGTCGCGGTCGGCGCAGCCCGCCAGTCCCAGTCCGGCGGCCATCGCCAAGGTCAGTCGCAGCATGGCGGTCATCCCTGTCTATCCCTCAAGCAATCCGTCTTGGCCGCGCGGGCAGCCGTTATTCGATGGGTTCGGGCTCGGTGCCCAAGGCGATCATCATCTCGGACAGGCGACGGCGCAAGGCCTCGGTCAGGCCGTCCTTGTCCTGGATCTGGCGGATCAGGGTGATCGCATCGTCGGGCCGCCCCGCGCCGATCAGCGCCACGGCCTTCTGCTCCAGCGCCAGCAGCTCGAACGGCGCACCCGCGCGCGACAGGCGCGTCAGCATCGCGTCGCGTTCGGCCACGTCCATCTGCTGGCCCTGCAGCATCACCAGCTTCAGCTGGGCCAGCTCTCCCAACACGGTGTCGGGCTGGGCGGTGGCCACATCGCGCAGGGCCTGGGCCGCGGCATCCGCGTCCTGCTCCGCACCCGCGGCCAGCAGGCCGGACAGCGCCTGGCGGCCCGCCGATCCCTGCGGATCGACCGCCAGGATTGCGGCGGGGTCGCCCCCGGCCTCGGCCGCAAGGACGGCATCGCCCCAAGCCTGGGCCGCGGCCCTGTCCTGGGCGCGGTCATATTCGCGCCAGGCGGTATAGCCCACGACCGCGACCACCAGCAGGATCACGATCCAGCCATAGCGCCGCATCAGGCCATACAGCCGGTCGCGGCGCAGTTCCTCGGTGACCTCGTCGATGAAGGTGTCGTTCTGGTTGGCCATGCCCGCCCTGCCCGATCTGTCTTGCGTTCCCGTGGTCTTATACCGGCGCGCGGGGAAATGCCAATGCCGGCGCAGGGCCCACGCGAAAGGCCCGCCCCCTGCGGGACGGGCCTTCGGTCGCGATGGCAGCAGGGGTCAGAGGCGCGAGGCCACGTTCTCCCAGTTCACCAGCTTGTCCAGGAAGTTCTCCAGGTATTTCGGGCGCGCATTGCGGAAATCGATGTAATAGCTGTGTTCCCACACGTCGCAGCCCAGCAGGGCGGTCTGACCGAAGCACAGGGGGTTCACGCCGTTCTCGGTCTTGGTCACCTCAAGCCCGCCATCGGCGTTCTTGACCAGCCAAGCCCAGCCCGACCCGAACTGGCCGACGCCAGCCTCGGTGAACTTTTTCTTGAAGTCGTCGACCGAACCAAAGCTGTCCTTGATCACCGCTTCCAGCTCGGAGGGCATCGCGTGGTTGTTCGGGCCCATCATCTCCCAGAACTGGGCGTGGTTCCAATGCTGGCTGGCATTGTTGAAGATGCCGTTCTGCGCCACGGCACCCTTCTGATAGGTGCCCTTGACGATATCCTCCAGCGATTTGCCGTCCCATTCGGTCCCGGCCACCAGCTCGTTCAGCTTGGTGACATAGGCGTTGTGGTGCTTGTCGTGGTGGTATTCCAGCGTCTCGCGCGACATGCCGGCGGATTCCAGGGCGTCGTGCGAATAGGGAAGATCGGGAAGGGTGAAGGCCATTTTGCGGTCCTTTCGAAAGGGTTGGTCGGCTCGGCGCGAAAGGTCGCGCATTCGGGGGACCAACGCAAGGGGCGGGCGGGGGGTCCAGCCCGCCCGCGCCACAGTGCCGCTAGCGGGGTGCCAGCCCGCTGCCGGGAATGGCCGCGTTGGTCAGGATCAGCGCCAGATAATCGGCGGTCGACCGGAACCCGATGACCCGGAACCCGCCATCCACCCGCCAGATGCCCGCCGCCGTCTGCGCCATGCGCGTGCGGCGCAGATGGCCCTGGGGCATGGCGGCGGCATCCATCGGCGCCAGCTTGGCCACCACATCCGCGGCCCCCGTGCCGATCACGTCGAAGACCGCGCGGGCATCCGACACATCGGCCACCAGCCCGTGTTCGCCCATCAGCGCCTGCGTCAGGTCGTCCAGCGCCTGCGCCAGCTCCGCCTGCGGCAGGATCAGCAGCAGCTCGTCGGGCGACATCCAGGCCAGGGTGCGGCTGCCATCGGTGGTGGCGCCGGTGGTGTCGGGGATGGCCAGGCCCGCGGCCTCGGCCAGGGCGTCGCCCGCGCGGTCCAGATCGGCGCGGAGGGTGATCATGCCCAGCCCCGCGACGCGGGTGATGGTAGCCAGCGCTTCAGCCATTCTGACGGCTTCCTTCCTTGTCGTAGAAGACCGGATCGACGATCCGTGCCTGCATCACCGTGCCGTCGGGCATCGGGAAATCCAGCACCTGCCCCATGCGCGACGGCCCGTGCCGCACCAGCCCCATCGCGATGGGCTTGCCCAGGGTCGGCGAATGATAGCTGGAGGTGACGCGGCCTTGGGTCTTGCGCTGGCCGTTGCCGTTCACGCCCTCGGCCACCGCATAGGCGCCATCGGGAATGACCTTGTCCGACAGGCTTTCAAGGCCCACCAGTTTCCAGCGGGTGCCATCGGTCATGTGGCCGCGGCGTTGGGCGCGCTTGCCGATATAGTCGGCCTTCTTCTTCGAGATCGCCCAGTCCAACCCCAGATCCTGCGGGATGATGGTGCCGTCGGTCTCGTCCCCGATCATGATGAAGCCCTTTTCGGCGCGCATGACATGCATCGCCTCGGTCCCATAGGGGGTGATGCCCAGATCGGCCCCGGCCAGGTGCAGCGCCTCCCACAGTTCCAGGCCGCGATTGGCGGGCACCGCGATCTCATAGCTGAGCTCGCCCGAAAAGCTGATGCGGAAGACGCGCGCGGGAATGCCCGCCAGCTCCCCTTCGGCCCATTGCATGAAGGGCAGCGCCTCGGCCGACAGGTCGATCGTGCCGGACAGACGCTCCAGCACGTCGCGGGCCTTGGGTCCGGCGACGGCGATCTGGGCGAATTGCTCGGTCAGGTTGGCGGTATAGACCTTCCAATCCCACCATTCGCATTGCAGCCAATCCTCCATGTGGCCATGGATGCGGTCGGCGCCGCCGGTGGTGGTGTGGCACAGCCAGGTGTCGTCGGACAGGCGCGCGACCACGCCGTCGTCCATCAGGAACCCGTTCTCGTTGCACATCAGGCCATAGCGGCATTTGCCGACCGGCAGGGTGGACATCATGTTGGTATACAGCATGTCCAGGAACCGCCCCGCATCCGGTCCCTTGATGATGATCTTGCCGAGGGTCGAGGCGTCCAGCGTGCCGACGCCCGCACGCACCGCCAGGATCTCCCGGTGGACGGCGGCGTGGTGGTCCTCTCCGCCGCGGGGATAGGCATAGGGGCGGCGCCAGTGCCCCACCGGCTCCCAACTGGCGCCGTGGGTTTCGTGCCAGGCATGGATAGGCGTCTTGCGCAGGGGCTGAAAGGCGTCGTCCTTGGCCTCAGCCGCGATGGTGGCCAGGGTCAGCGGCGTATAGGGCGGCCGGAAGGTCGTGGTGCCGGTCGCCTGGATGGGCTGGTTCAGCGCATTGGACAGGACCGCCAACCCGTTGATGTTGGACAGCTTGCCCTGATCGGTCGCCATGCCCAGGGTGGTATAGCGTTTGGTATGCTCGACGCTGGCATAGCCCTCCTGGGCGGCCAGTTCGACATCGGTGACCTTCACGTCGTTCTGGAAATCCAGCCACATCTTGGCGCGCAGCTTGTAGGGCGCGCGGGCGGGCATGACCCAAACGGGCATGGTCGCGCCCTCGGGGTGTTCCAGATCGCCGGCGCAGCGCAGATCGCCGTTGGCGGCGCCCGCGACGGTCACGTTGCCCTGCCCGTCCGCGCCCAGTGGCGGGCGGTCGGGGTCGGGGCGGAACATCGACTGGCCCTCATCCCAGATCAGCTTGCCGCCGCAATGGGAATACAGGTGCACAACCGGCGACCAGCCGCCCGACATGGCGACCACGTCGCAATCGATGGTCTGCGTGGGTCGGCCGTCGCCCTGATGGCTGCACAGCACCACGCCCTCGACATGCTTGGCACCCTTGACCTTCGCGATGGCGGTGCCGGTCAGGACGGTGATGCCCGCGGCCCGCGCGGCCTGAGGCAGCGCGCCGTCGGCCAGGGGCCGCGCGTCGATGATGGCCGGCACCTCCAGCCCCGCGGCATGGGCGGTCAGGGCGGTGCGATAGGCGTCGTCATTATTCGTGACGACCACGATGCGCCGTCCCGGCGCCACGCCGAAATCGGAAATGAAATCGCGGACGGCACTGGCCAACATCACACCCGGCACGTCGTTGCAGGCGAAGGACAGCGGGCGCTCCAATGCGCCGGTCGCGGCGATCACCCGGCCCGCCCGGATGCGCCACAGGCGCTGGCGGGGGATGCCCTGGTTCGGGTCATGATCGGCCAGCGATTCCCGCGCGATCAGATAGCCGTGATCGTAGAGGCCCGTGGCCATGGTGTTGCGGCGCAGGGTGACGGTGTCGCGCCCCCGCAGGTCGGCCAGAGCCGCGTCTATCGCCGCCTGCCCGCCGTCATGGTCGGTGGGCGTGCGCCCGCCCCAATGGCCGTCCTGTTCCAGGACCAGCACGGTGCCGCCCGCATCGGCCGCGTCGCGCGCGGCGGTCAGGCCCGCGATGCCGCCGCCGACCACGACCGTGTCGGCAAAGGCGTAGGCCTGCTCATAGCGATCGGGATCGGGATCGGTCGGCGCCCGGCCCAGACCCGCGCTGCGGCGGATGATGGGTTCGAACACATGTTTCCAGAAGGGGCGCGGATGGATGAAGGTCTTGTAGTAGAAACCCGCCGGAAAGACCGGCGACAGCCAGTTGTTGATGGCACCGATATCGGCCTCCAGGCTGGGCCAGCAATTCTGGCTGCGGGTGATCATGCCATGGGTCAGGGGCGTGGTGGTGGCGCGCTGGTTCGGCTCGAACCGGCCGCCCTCGCCCAGGCCGAGGAGGGCGTTGGGTTCCTCGGCTCCAGACGCCATCGGGCCGCGCGGGCGGTGGTACTTGAAGGACCGGCCCATCAGCATCTGGCCGTTGGCCAGCAGCGCCGAGGCAATGGTGTCGCCGGTCAGGCCGCGCAGGTGGCGGCCGTCAAAGCGGAACGGGACCTGCCAGGCACGGTCGATGCGGCGGCCACCGGCGGGCAGGCGGAAGGGGGGCGTGTGGGTCATTCGGCGGTGCCTTCGGCGGGGGTCCAGTCGGGTGTCCAGTCGGGGCGGGCCTTGCGGATCGCCTCCACGATGTCGGCAGGCGGGTGGGACGTCTGCGCCCGGTAGGTGCCGAAGACCTGCAGCGTCGCGGTGCAGCGCGCAGCCAGGAACCACTTGCCGCAGCCATAGGCGTGGCGCCAGCGTTCGAAATGCACGCCCTTGGCGTTCTTGCGGGCGAACAGATAGGCCTCGAACTCGTCGTCGGTGCCGTTCGGGCCGATGCGGGCCAGATGCGCCTCTCCGCCGGGATGCAGCTCGGTTTCCTCGGCGTTCACACCGCAATAGGGACAGGTCAGGATCAGCATCGGGCTTCCTTGGGGTGCGAGAGTTGCGGATGCGAAAAGGCACCGCAGCGGCGCAAGCCGGCGGTGCCGTCTGTCCGACATGCTGTCGGACGATGGCCGGGGGCTGACTGCCCCCGGACCCCCGTTGCAGCGCGCGCGGCCAAAGGCTGCGCGCGCGTCGGGCCGTCAGTTGGCCGGAGCGGGCGCGGCCGGCTCGGCAGGCGATTCGACAGCCGGGGGGCTGTCGGTCTCGACCGTGACGGGGGGCGCTGCGGGTGCGGGATCGGCGTCGGGGGTGTCGACATTGATGGTCGTGGTGTCGCCTGCGACCGGATCGGTCGTGGCCACGCCGGTATCGCTGCCCGACATGAAGAAGAACAGCAGCGCGACGACGACAACGATGCCGCCGACGATGAAGTAGAGACCATTGTTGTTGCGGTCAGCCATGATGAACCCTTTCGGTCGAACCTGTCATGCCAGACAAAGTCGCACGCCGCCCCCAAGGTTCCGTTCGAAAAGGACATTCCCGCACCCCCCGGTCAGTGCGCGACGCCGGCGGCGACCGATTCGTCGATGAACCGGCCCTCGCGGAAGCGGTTCAGCCCGAAATCGGCGGCCAGCGGGCCGGGCGTGCCCTTGGCGACCAGTTCGGCCATGGCCCAGCCCGATCCGGGGATCGCCTTGAACCCGCCCGTGCCCCATCCGCAATTGACGAAGATGCCGCCCACCGGCGTGGTGGACAGGATGGGCGAGCGGTCCCCGGTCATGTCCACAATGCCGCCCCATTGGCGCAGCATTTTCAGGCGGCTTATCATCGGGAAGGTCTCGATCAGGGCGCGGACGGTTTCCTCGACATGCTGCCAGGAGCCGCGTTGGGTGAAGTTGTTGAACCCGTCGGTGCCGCCGCCGATCACCATCTCTCCCTTGTCGGATTGCGACATATAGCCGTGGACGGTGTTGGCCATCACCACCACGTCCATGCAGGGCTTGATCGGTTCGCTGACCAGAGCCTGCAGGGCGACGGATTCGATGGGCAGGCGGAACCCGGCCATCTGGGCCAGCTGGCTGGAATGGCCCGCAACCACGATCGCCAGCTTGTCGCAGCCGATGCGGCCCTTGGAGGTGTTGACGGCGCGGACCTGTCCGGCCTCGGTCTCGACCCCCGTCACCTCGCAGTTCTGGATGATGTGCATGCCCATGTCGGAACAGGCCCGGGCATAGCCCCAGGCCACCGCGTCATGACGCGCCGTGCCACCCCGCGCCTGATACAGCCCCCCCAGCACCGGATAGCGCGGCCCGTCCAGGTTGATGATCGGCACCTTGGCCTTGAGCTGCTGGGGGTCCAGCCATTCGGTCGCGACGCCCTGCAGGTTATTGGCATAGACGGTGCGCTTGTAGCCGCGAATCTCGTGCTCGGTCTGGGCCAGCATGATCAGGCCGCGCGGGCTGAACATGATGTTATAGTTCAGGTCCTGCGACAGGTTTTCGTACAGGCTGCGCGCCTTTTCATACAGCGCCGCCGACGGGTCCTGCAGATAGTTCGACCGGATGATCGTGGTGTTGCGGCCCGTGTTGCCGCCACCCAGCCAGCCCTTTTCGATGACCGCCACGTCGGTGATGCCGAAATTCTTGCCCAGGTAATAGGCCGTGGCCAGCCCGTGCCCGCCCGCACCCACGACGATGACCTTGTAGCGGTCCTTGGGCTCGGGGCTCGCCCAGGCCCGTTTCCAGCCGGTATGCTGGCGCAGCGCCTCTCGGGCGATGGCAAAGACGGAATAGCGGCCGGCGCGGGGGGTGTCGGGCATGGGGCCTCTCAGGGGGTGGGTTGCTGGCACCATGGCGGGGCGGGGCCGAACCCTCAAGGCGGCTTGCGGCAGATCGCGGCGAAATGCGACATGCGACAATCCGGCGGGCCTGTTCCCGCCCGCCATGACGGCGCGCGCTTTCGGTCGGCGGCCATCCGGGATAGGAACGGGCCAACTGGAGGTGACGCATGTTCTGGATACTGGCTGCGGGTCTGACCGCGATCACGGCTTTTGCCATCCTGTCGCCGCTGCGCAAGGGCCGCGCCGGGCCTGCGCCGGCCGCCTCCTATGACCTGCGCGTCTATCGCGACCAGCTGGCCGAGGTCGAGCGCGACCTGGAGCGTGGCGTGATCGGCCCCGAGGATGCGCAGCGCCTGCGCGCCGAGATCGGCCGCAAGGTGCTGGATGCCGACCGCCGTCTTGGCCAGACGGGGCCTGCGGGCCGGGCCGGTCGCGCGCTGGTGCCCGCGCTGGTCCTGGCGCTGATGCTGGCCGGGGCGGTCGTGCTGTATCTGCGCGAGGGCGTGCCCGGCGCGCCCGACATGCCGCTGGCCGAACGCGTGGCCGCCGCCGATGCCGCCTATCGCGCCCGCCCCGCCCAGGCCGAGGCCGAGGCGCAGGCCCCCGCCCGCCCCGCGCCCGACCTGTCGCAGGCCGACCCCGAATATCTGGCGATGATCGACCAGCTGCGCGCCGCCGTCGCCCGCAACCCGCAGGATCAGCAGGGCCTGGCGCTGCTGGCCACGAACGAGATGCGTCTGGGCAACCTGACCGCCGCGCGCGACGCCCAGCAGCGCCTGGTCGATCTGCGGGGCGACCAGGCCGATCCGGTGCAGCTGATGCAGCTGGCCACGCTGATGGTCGAGGCCGCCGCCGGCGTGGTCACCCCCGAGGCCGAGGCCGTGCTGGCCCGCACCCTGACCTTGGACCCCGACCAGCCCCAGGCCCGCTATCTGCGCGGCGTCATGCTGATCCAAAACGGCCGCCCCGATCTGGCCTTTCCGATCTGGCGCCGCCTGCTGGAGGAGGGTCCGACCAACGCGCCCTGGGTCCCCTCGATCCGCGCCGCCATCGAGGAGCTGGCCTGGCTGGCCGGAGAGGCCGGCTATCGCGCGCCCTCGGACCAGCCCGGCCCCGACGCCCTGGACCTGGAGGCCGCCCGCGACATGTCCCCCGAGGATCAGGCCCGCATGGCCGAGGACATGGTCGCCCGCCTGCAGGACCGCCTGGCCAGCCAGGGCGGCACGCCGGACGAATGGGCGCGGCTGATCTCGGCGCTGGCGGTCCTGGACCGCGACGATCACGCCCGGCGCATCCTGTCCGAGGCCCGCAACCGCTTTGGCGCCACCCCCGAGGCCATCGCCCCCATCGAGGCCGCCGCCGAACGCGCCGGATTGACCCCATGATCCACGAAGAGATGACCGAATTCGCAGCCAACCTGCCCCGCCACGGCGCCCTGGCCGGGCTGGATCTGGGCACCAAGACCATCGGCGTGGCCGTCAGCGACGGTCTGCGCAGCGTGGCCTCGCCCATCACGGTGATCCGCCGGACCAAGTTCACGCAGGATGCGCAGGCCCTGCTGGCACTGATCGCCGACCGGGGCCTCGCAGGCCTCGTCCTAGGCCTGCCGCGCAACATGGACGGCTCCGAAGGCCCGCGCGCCCAAGCCACCCGGGCCTTTGCCCGCAACATGACGCGGCTGACCGACCTGCCGATCGCCTATTGGGACGAACGCCTGTCGACGGTGGCGGCCGAACGCGCCCTGCTGGAGGGCGACACCTCGCGCAAGCGCCGGGCCGAGGTCATCGACCAGGTCGCCGCCGGCTATATCCTCCAGGGCGCGCTGGACCGGTTGCGCCACATCGCCACCCATGGCTGACCGCGCCACCGCCGCGCGCCAGCGCGGCGCGCGGCCCAGCGGCATCGACCGGGTCGGGCTATGCCCGACCCGTCCCCCGCACTCCTCGACAACCTCCCGGAAAGACCGACGCTCGTGACCCAAAGCCCCTGCATCAAGCTGTGCCGCATCGACCCCGACAGCAGGCTGTGCCTCGGCTGCCACCGCACCCTGGACGAGATCGCCGCCTGGGGCCGCATGACCCCCGCCGCCCGCGCCCGCGTCATGGCGGACCTGCCCGCCCGTCAGGAAACGTCGGACATGCCCCGCCTGGGGTCATAGGCGTTCTCGCAGCGCCATTCCTCGAAAAAGGCCGCCAGTGCCGGGTCCACGTGCGGCGGCATGGCAATGCGCAGCTCGACATGCTGATCGCCGCCGTTGATCCCCCGCCCCCGCAGCCGCAGCCGCTGACCCGAGGTGGCGCCACGCGGAATGGTCAGGTTCACCGGCCCGTCGATGGTCGGTGCCGCGACCTTGCCGCCCAGCACCGCCTCGTCCAGGCTGATCGGCAGCACGACATGGATGTCGTCGCCGTCGCGCCGGAACTGGGGATGCTCGCCCACGCGAACCTCCAGATAGGCGTCGCCGGCCTCGCCGCGCCCGATGCCCGGCTCTCCCTTGCCGCGCAGGCGGATGACCTGGCCCTCGCGCACGCCCTTGGGAATGGCCACCTCCAATGATCCGCCCTGGGGCATGGTGATGCGCGTGCGCCCCCCGCGCGCCGCCGTCAGGAAATCGACCTGCAGCACCAGCCGCAGATCCTGCCCCCGCATGTCCGCGCCGCGCCCGAAACCGCCGAAACCGCCAAATCCCCCGAACCCGCCGCGCGGCCCCCCCGTCTGGCCGCCTGGCTGGCGCTGGCCGAACAGGTCGGCGAACACGTCCGACAGGTCGGGGTCCCCGCCATGCCCCGGTCCCTGGCCGAAGGGGTTGCCCTGCGCGCCGGGGCGCCCGCTCCAGCGCGGGCCCTGGTCCTGGCCCTGATCGTTGATCTCGCCCGCGTCGAACCGGCGGCGCTGTTCGGGGTCCTTGAGCAGGTCATAGGCCGCCGAGGCCGCGGCAAAGCGTGCCGCAGCGGCCGGGTCCTGGTTCAGGTCCGGGTGATCGGTCTTGGCGATGCGCCGATAGGCCCGCTTGATCTCGTCCGCGCTGGCGCCGCGCGACACGCCCAGGGCCGCATAGGGATCGCCTGCCATTGCCATATCCTTGTCTTCGTCTGCCTGTCTCTCAAGATAGAGACCACGCGGTTCACATCAATAGGGCAGCGGATGGGCGCGGTGCAGACGCTCGATCCCGCGACGCAGCTCGTCGGGCAGGTCGCGGTCCAGGCCCGCGATCAGGTGGCGCAGCTGGTCGGTCGTCGTGGCGCCAATGATCGGCACCACCTTGAACGGCCGCGTCAGCTGCCAGGCGATGACCATGTGGATCACGTCCCAGCCATGCTCGGCCGCCAGCGCGCCATAGGCGGCCGCAGCCTTCAGCCCGCGCCCGGTCTTGCGCCCGCCCAGGTTGCCCTGCCCGCCGGTGGCCTTGTCCACCGCCGCGCGGCTGCCCTCGGGCAGCGCGCCCTCGGCGTATTTGCCGGTCAGCAGGCCCGCCGCCAGCGGCGAATAAGACAGCAGGGTGACATCCTCGTTCACCGCCGCCTCGGCCAGGTCGGTGTCGTACAGGCGGTACAGCGGCGAATACTCGTTCTGGATCGCGGCCATGCGCGGGGCGTCCATCGCATCGGCCACGTCGCACCAGCGCGTCAGCCCCCAGGCCGATTCGTTGGACAGGCCCACCGCGCGCAGCTTGCCCGCCGCCACGGCCTCCTTGAGCGCCTCCAGCACGTCGCGCATATGCGCCAGGGTCTGCGCCTTGTCTTGACCCGAGGGGTCAAAACCCCAGTTCTGCCGGAACCCATAGGAGCCGCGCACCGGCCAGTGCAACTGATACAGGTCGATACGGTCCGTCTGCAGCCGCCGCAGCGAGGCGTCGATGCAGGCGCGCACGGTCGCCCCGTCAAAGGGCGCGCCGTCGCGGACCATCTGGCTCGGCCCGGTGATCTTGGTGGCGATCTCGACGCGGTCGCGATTGCCGGTGCGGGCCAGCCAGCGGCCGATGATCTCCTCCGAGACGCCGATCGTCTCGCGGCGGACGGGATTGACCGGATACATCTCGGCGCAGTCCAGGAAGGTCATCCCGGCCTCCAGCGCCATGTCCATCTGCTGGTGGCCCCCGGCCTCGTCGGTCTGGTTGCCAAAGGTCATGGTGCCCAGGCAGATCCGGCTGACCTCGACCGCGCTGCCGCCCAATGTCACGCGTTCCATCCGTCGCCTCCTCGATGCTGTTCAGCCGCGCAGGCTAGCGATCCGCCCGCCGGGCGCAAGGCCGCGCATCGCGCTGAGCGCGCATGAAAAAAGGGACGCCCCGAAAGGCGTCCCCGAACGACTGAAAAGCGGGGCAAGTCGCCCTTTACCGGTAAAATAAGCGCAACCTGCGCCCGACAGGGGTTACCCCGCCCGCACCCCGCAACGAAATAGCCCCAGAAGGCTATGTTGCACAAAGGACACGGCCCTTGCCCGCGACCGGCTCATGGGCCTACATGCCTGCACATAAACGGTGACCGGGTCCGCATCATGTCCCCCTCTTCCCTCGAACAGATCGACGAGGCGCTGGCCGCGCTGGCGCCGCGCGGCTTTACGATCGGTCTGCACATCCGCTATTCGCGGCCCGTGCGGCGCATCTCGACCTATCCGTCGCGCTGGATCCAGGCCTATACCCGCGCCAATCTGGGGGTGGGCGACCCGATGGTCATCTGGTGCGTGCTGCACCAGGGCAGCATCCGCTGGAGCGATCTGGCCCGCATCATGCCCGACCCGCTGAACGTCATGGGCCAGGCCCGCGACCACGGCCTGACCCACGGGGTGGCGCTGTCCTGGGGTCCGCCGGAATCGCGGTCCTATATCGGGGCTGCCCGCGACGACCGCGACTTCACCGATGCCGAAATCGCCCGGATGAGCCAGCTGCTGCGCCGCGCGCATGACATCGCAGAACGCGGCGCATCGCTGCGCCCGATCCTGGTGGACGCGCTGGAGGCGATCGCCTGCGGCATGACCTATGATCAGGCCTGCGCGGCGCTTGGCATCTCGCGCACGGCGCTGCGCTATCGGTTGGGGCAGGCCCGCCGCGCCCTGGGGGTCGAGGATAACGGCCATGCCATCCGCAAGGCCATCGATGCGGGGCTGTTGAACGGGGTCAGCGTGTCCGGTCTCAGCAAGGGGCTGCCCACCGGGCCGGACGAGGGTTAGCCCGCCTTGCGCCGCCGCCAGGACAGCCGGCGCGGCCAGCGCCACCGGCGGATCAGACCCTTGCGCTTGCCCAGGGGCTCAAAGATCTTGTCGGGGCCCTCGGGGTCCAGAATCTCGTTGTCGGCCAGCCACGCCTCGAAATCGCTCAGCTCGGGGATCTCGTAGGGGATCAGGGTGCGGCCCTGTCCCTGCGGCCCGCGGCTGGCCTCGATCATGGCGATCAGGCTGCCGTGTTCGGCGATGGCCTGGGCGACCTCCTCGGGGCGCATGGCCAGATGCTCGGCCAGAAGGTCGTCGCGCAGGGCGGTGATGCTGGCGCGGGTGACGTCGGCGCCGGGGCGTTCGGCCGCCAGCATCACGTCGCATTCCGTGTCCAGCCGCATCGAGCGGTTGTTGAAGTTGGACGAGCCGACCCGAAGATAGGTGTCGTCCACAATCGTGACCTTGGCATGGACATAGATCTCGGCCCCCGCATCGGTCACCGGGTGATAGATACGCAGCCTGTCGCGATGATCCAGCTTGCGCAGCGCCTCGATCAGCTGCGCGCGGGCGGTGTCCATCGCCAGCGGCTCCAGCCAGCCCTGCGCGCTGACCGGGTTGATGATCACGATCTCGGGGGGGTCGTCCTCGATCAGCCGCTTGGCGATGGCCTGGGCGATGCGGCGGGATGCGAAATACTGGCTTTCGGCATAGATCACCCGCCGCGCGCGGGCGATCAGGTCCAGATACATCTGCTCGATCTCGAAGGCGGGATGCACGTCGGGGATCTCGGGGCGGGTCCGCGCGATGGCCAGCGCCACGTCGCGGAACGTCGGCACCAGCCCTTCGGGCCAGCAGCCCGAGGAATCGCTGATCGGGGCCAGCACCTCGCCCGAGGCGATGCGCCAGCGGTCGCGCGCCAGATCGCCCAGGGCCCGCGCGGCGGGTCCGTCAAAGGCGCTGGTCGCATCGTGCCATGGCTTCAACGGCTTGCCGCCCGCGCTGGTGCGGCGGGGATCGTCATCGATATGCTCGCGCGTGTCCCACCGGCCCTCGGTCATGTCGATGCCGCCGCAGAACGCCAGGCAATCGTCGATCACCACGATCTTCTGGTGGTGGCTGCTGGCAAAGGGATGCTTGCCGTCCAGGCGCAGCGTGATGCGCGGATGCATCTTCCAGCGCAGGATGGTCAGCAGGGTCGATCCGCGAAACAGCGCCTTGAGCGCGCCGGTATCCCACCGCAACAGCCGCACATGCAGCGTGGGGCTGCGGCGCGCCAGCCACATGACGAAATCGCCCAGGGCCGGGGGGCCGCCGTCCGAGGCGTCGCCCAGATGGATGCGGGCGTCGAAATCCCACCCGATCATCAGGATGCTGTGACGCGCCTGCAACATCGCCTGGCGCACGGCGCGGAAATAATCGTCGGCGTCGGCGATGACGGCAAAGCGCCCCGACTGTTCGACCCGCCAGCAATTCCACCCCGGACGGGCCAGCCGGTCACTCGAAGCATCCATCCTGTTTCGCCAACCCTCTGTTGCTGTGTCGCAATCGCGCGCGACAGCGGAACCCTGTCGCGCCATTTTGGTTCCGCGCGGCCGACATGGCAAGGGGCGGGCACGTCGCGCCCGCCCCTGCCCGCCGATATCAGGGTCGTGTCAGCCGAACAGCGCGTTGCAGATCAGCAGCATCGCCAGCGACGATCCCCAGGCCAGCGTGGTCGGCACCGACCACAGCAGCATCTGATGTTTCGCCTGCTTCACGCCCAGCATCCGGTTGATCACCCAGAAATAGCTGTCGTTGAAATAGCCGAAGACCATCGACCCGATCGCCGCCGCCTGTGCGGCAAAGACCATGTTCACGTCCGGCATGTTCATCAGGATCGGCGCCGAGATCGACGCGCCCGTGATCATCGCGACCGTGCCCGACCCCTGGATCAGCCGCACCAGCGAACTGATGACAAAGGGGATCAGCACCGCCGGAATAGCCAGGCCGGCCACCGCCTGGCCGATCACGTCGCCCGCGCCCGAATCGCGCAGGACCGAGCCCAGGGCGCCGCCTGCACCGGTCACCAGCAGGATGATGCCGGCGCTTTCCACGCCCTGCTCCATGTATCCCAGCACCTCGTCGCGCGGACGGCCGGGCAGCAGGGTATAGATCGCGACCAGCAGGCCCATCGCCACGGCGATGACTGGGTTGCCAAAGAACGACATCGCCTGCACCGGCAGGCTAGTCGCCAGGTCGGGGTTGTCGGATGCGCCCACCAGCGTGGTGGCAATGGTGTTCAAGAAGATCAGCACGATCGGCAGCAGCAGCGGCAGGATCGACAGACCCAGGGACGGCAGGACCTTCTGGCGGTCGTCCACGGCCTCCTCGAACTGGCGATAGGTGGCGGACAGGTCCTCTCCGGTATCGGTCTGGATCATCCGTTCGATGCGCGGGCCCATGGCGCGGGCGTAAAAGACGATGACCGCCATGCCGGGGATCGTGAAGACGATGCCCCACAGGATCATCAGGCCCAGATCGACGTCGAAGATGCCTGCGACGCCCAGGGGGCCCGGGGTCGGCGGCACCGCGTGGTGCGTCAGCATCAGACCGCCCGCCAGCGCGATGCCAAGCGTCAGGACCGACTTGCCCGACGACCGCGCCAGCGCCTTGACCAGCGGCGACAGGATCACGAAGGCGCTGTCGCAGAAGATCGGGATCGACACGATATAGCCCGTCAGGACCATCGCCCAATCCTCGCGCTTTTTCCCGACCCAGCGGATCAGCGAATAGGCCATCTGCTCGGCTGCGCCCGACACCTCCAGGATGCGGCCCATCATGACGCCGAAGCCGATGACCAGGCCGATGGTGGACAGCGTGCGGCCAAAGCCGGTGGTGATCGAGGTGATCACATCGGCGGGCATCATGCCGCCGATCAGGCCCGACACGGATGCGGCGATGATCAGCGCGATGATCGCGTGGACCTTGGTCTTCACGACCAGAAAGATCAGCAGGAAGATGGCAAAGCCAAGCCCTGCGATCAGCTGGAACTCCATTCCGGGTTCAGCCATGGGTTACTCCTCCACTGCGCCCAGCTTTGGGCGCCTCCAGTTGAAAACGCTCAGCGATCGGCCAGGAACTGGCGCAGGATCGCGTCGAAATCGGTATCCGCGCCAAAGCCCAGGGCACGCGCGCGGGTCACGTCGAACGCCCCGGGCCAGCTGCAGACGATGGCCTCGACGCGGGCATCGCGGGTCAGGGCCACGCGGTCGCGGGCCTCGGCGCCCACCAGCCGCTCCAGGCTGTCCAGCATTTCGGCCGGGGTCGCGGTGATGCCCGGCATGTCCATGACGCGGTTCAACCCCAGGTCGGCGGCCGGAATGCGGCCCGCGCGGACCAGGTTGTCTACCGCCACGCCGGGGGAGCTGATCCACAGCCGCGTGTCCAGCGGCACCGGGCATTCCGACGCCTGCCCCGCCACCGGTTCGCGGATGATGCCGGACACAAAGCTGGAGGCCGCGGAATTGGGCGCGCCGGGGCGCACGCAGATCGTGGGCAGGCGCACGGTCAGCCCGTCGACAAAGCCCTTGCGGCTGTATTCGCTGACCAGCAGCTCGCCGATGGCCTTGCCGCAGCCGTATGACGATTGCGGCATCAGCGCCATGGTCGGCGGCACGATCTGCGGCATCTCTCCGCCGAACACCGCAAGCGAGCTGGTGAAGACGAAGCGCGGCGCGCGGTCCAGCCTGCGGCAGGCCTCCAGCAGCAGGCGGGTGGCATCGACGTTGATGTGCAGCCCGGTGTCGAAATCCTGTTCCGACTGGCCCGACAGCACGGCGGCCAGGTGATAGACCGTGTCGGCCCCGCCCGACAGCGCGCGGGCCACGGCGTCCGCGTCGTCGATGGAGCCCACCAGGCTCTCTACCCGCGCGTCATCGACCGGGCAGGCCACCCGGTCCAGCGACAGGATGCGCTCTGCGCCGTCCTTCAGCAGGGCGGCGATCAGGCGCGCGCCCAGAAAACCGGCGCCGCCGGTCACCACGATGGTCATGCTCTCTCTCCCTTCAGGTCGGGGGCCAGGATCACCTGGACGCCCATGTCGCGCAGGGCGTCCGCCGCCTCTGCGTCGATGCCCGCATCGGTCACGACCGTGTCAAAGACCGAGACGGGCAGGATGTTCATCGCCGCCACCGCGCCGTATTTTGTCGAATCCGACACCAGCACGGCGCGCCGCGCGCGATCGACCGCGACGCGTTTGACCGGGCCCTTGGCCTCGGAGGGCGAACTCAGCCCCGCCACCGTCCAGGACGAGGTCGAGATGAAGGCGATGTCATAGTTGAACCGCGCCAGCGCCTCGGAGGCGGCGCCCCCCACGCAGGACTGGTTCGCGCGTTCGACAAGACCGCCGCTGTGATACAGCGTGCAGTCCGAATGCGTGGACAGCCAGGCGCAGATGACGAAATCGTTCGTCACCACCGTCAGCCCCCGCCGCCCGGCGATCTGGCGCGCCAGCTCCAGCAGCGTCGTGCCCGCGTCCAGATAGATCACCATGCCGTCGCGGACCAGATCGGCCGCGGCCTGCCCCACGGCACGCTTGGCGTCGGTGTTGATCGCGGCCTTCTGCAGATGCGGCAGCTCCTGCGCCAAGCGGCGCGACAGGCGCACCCCGCCGGTGACCGACGTGACGCGGCCCGCATCCTCCAGCGCCTGGATGTCGCGGCGCACGGTCATGTGCGACACGCCCAGACGGTCCACCAGATCGGCGATGCTGACGATGTCGCGTTCGGCCAGGCAGGACAGAATAAACTGCTGGCGTTCGGCGGGGATCATGCGGGCGTGCGCAGATAGGGCGCGGCCCAGCCCAGACCGTCCTCGGTCCGGCCGCGCGGGTTGTATTCGCAGCCCAAGGGCCCGTCGAACCCGGTCCGGTCAAAGGCCGCGAAGATCTCCGCGTAATTCAGCTCGCCCGTGTCGGGTTCGTGGCGGTCGGGGACGCCCGCGATCTGGACATGGCCATAGGCGCCCTTCAGCCGCTCGATCCGGCGGATGATGTCGCCGTCCATGATCTGCGTGTGATAGACGTCGAACTGCAGCAGCACGTTGCGGCGGTCCAGCCCCTGGATCAGGGCCAGCGTCGGGTCCTGATGCGCGATGAAATAGCCCGGCACGTCGCGGCTGTTCAGCGGCTCGATGCTGATGAACAGGCCGGCGCTTGCGGCCATGTCGGCGGCCTCGCGCAGGTTCTCGGTCCAGACCGCCTCGCAGGCGGCGCGGTCTGGCTCACCGGCGGTGATGCCCGACATCACGTGGATGCGCGGACAGCCCAGGCCCGTGGCATAGGTGATCGCCTGCTCCACGCTGGCCCGGAACTCGGCGCGCTTGGACGGACGCGCGGCAAAGCCCCGCTCTCCCGCCGTCCAATCGCCCGCGGGCGCGTTGATCAGCGACAAGCGCAACCCGTTGCGGTCCAGCCGGGTCTTCACCACGTCGATGGGATGGTCATAGGGGAACAGGAACTCGACCGTGTCAAAGCCCGCAGCGCCCGCCCGGTCGAACCGGTCCAGAAACGGCGCGTCGGTGAACAGCATCGAAAGGTTCGCGGCAATGCGGGTCATGTCAGTATCCTCCGCCCAGTTCGGCGATCTCGGCCTCGGTCAGGTAATGCAGCTTTTCGCCGCGCAGGATGAACTGCAGCTTGGCGGTCTCCTCCAGCTCCTCGGCGTTGTTCACGGCATCGTCGATGTCGCGGCCCAGCACCACGACCCCGTGCGAGGCCAGCAGGAAGGCCTGCGCGCTGCTGCCCTTGGCGGCGGCAGCCAGGTCCAGCCCGATCTGCGGCGATCCGGGACGGGAATAGGGGATCACCGGCATGTGCCCGATGCGCATGACATAATAGGGAGTAAAGGGCCGGATCGCATTGTCGCGGGGCAACCCCTCCAGACAGGACAGCGCCGTCAGATAGGTCGAATGCAGATGCACGATCGCCCCCGCCTGCGGCCGCACATCGTACAGCGCGCGGTGAAAGGCAAATTCCTTGGACGGCTTCGGGCCGGGCAGTGGTTCGCCATCCGCGCCGATCACCGACAGCGCATCGGCCGACAGGCGGCCCAGACTGCTGCCCGTGGGGGTGACGATAAAGCCGCCATCGGGATTGCGAACCGACACGTTGCCCGCCCCGCCCACGGAATAGCCACGCTCGAACAGACTGCGGCACAGCAGGACCATGCGGTCGGCGGCGCTCATGTGGGCACCTGCTGGGCATCGGTGAAAAAGGTCTCGGCCCCGAAGTTGCCGGATTTCAGCGCCAGCGACAGTGGCTTGTCCACCGCGCGGACCCAGGGCACGCCGGGCGCGATCTGCGGCCCGATGGCGAAACCGGTGACCTGCAGCGCCTGCGTGACCGAGCCCGAGGTCTCTCCCCCCGCGACGATGAAGCGGGTGATGCCGCCCTGCACCAGCCGGGCGGCGGCGGCGGCAAAGGTCCGCTCGAGGGCGTCGGATGCGGCGGCGCCGTGGGTGCCTTGGATCTCGCGCAGGCGCGCCGGATCGGCGGTCGCGGTGATCATCGGTGCGCGGCCCTGCGGCTGCGCCAGCACCCATTCGGCCAGCTCGGCGCCATAGGCGTCCGCATCGGCCAGGCAGCGGTCGACCGCCACGTCCAGCGTGGGGGCGAGTTCGCGATAGGCCGCGACCTGCCGGTTGGTCATCACCGAGCACGAGCCCGAGATCACCACCCCCGGCCCCGCCAGCGGCGCGCCCGCATCCTGCGCCTGCGCATCGGCCCCGCCCGACGCCGCGCGCGCGATGCCATAGCCCAGACCCGACCCGCCGGTGACCAGCGCCATGTCCGCCACGGCCTGCCCGAGGGTCGCCAGATGCACGTCGCTGATCGCGTCCAGCACGACATAGCGCACACCATCCGCCCGCAGTGCCGCGATACGGTCACGCACGGCCTGCGGCCCCTGATCGACCGTTGCCGCATCGACCAGCCCGCAGCGGCCCTGCGCCTGCCCCTCCATCAGCCGGATCAGGCTGCTGTCGCGCATCGGCGTAATCGGGTGATCGCGCATCCCTGAATCCTGCAGCAGGTCCTGTCCCACGAACAGATGGCCCAGATAGACCGACCGCCCGTTCACCGGCAGCGCCGGGCAGACCACCGTGATGTCGGTCCCCAGGGCCGCCATCAGCGCATCGGCCACCGGGCCGATATTGCCGTCAGCGGTCGAATCGAAGGTCGAGCAGTATTTCTGATAGATCTGCGCGCAGCCCCGCGCGCGCAGCCAGTCCAGCGCGGCCAGGCTGTCGACCACAGCTTCTGCCGCCGGGTTTGAGCGGCTTTTGAGAGAGATCACCACCGCATCGGCATCCACTTGCGCATCCGCACCCGGCACGCCGATCATCTGCGTGGTGGTCAGGCCGCCTGCGACCAGAAAGCCCGCGATGTCGGTCGCTCCGGTGAAATCATCCGCGATGACGCCGATCTTCATGCCTTGCCCTCCGGCAGGGTGATGCCTGCAAAGGTCTTGATGACCGCGCTGTCATCTTCGGCCCCGTGGCCCATGTTGGACGCCTGCTGGAACATCGTGAAAGCCGCCGATGCCAGCGGCAGGGGAAAGCCCATGGCGCGGCCGGTTTCCGTGACCAGCCCCAGATCCTTGACGAAGATGTCGACCGCAGAAGTGGGCGTGTAATCGCCGTCCACCACATGCTTCATCCGGTTCTCGAACATCCAGGAATTGCCGGCGGCGTTGGTGACCACGTCGTACATCGTGTCCAGCGGGATGCCCGCGCGGGCGGCCAAAGCCATCGCCTCGGCGCCGACGGCGATATGCACGCCCGCCAGCAGCTGGTGAATGACCTTGACCGTCGCGCCCTGCCCGATCTCGGAGCCGATGCGATAGGTCTTGGCGGCCACCGCCTCCAGCACCGGGGCCAGCGCGTCAAAGGCCGCGTCCGGCCCCGAGGCCATCACCGTCATCGCCCCCTGCGCGGCCTTGGCGGCCCCGCCCGACACCGGCGCGTCCAGCATCAGCACGCCGCGCGCCGCCAGATCGGCGCCCAGGGCGCGCGCGTCATCCGCCGATTGGGTGCAGCTGACCATGATCGCGCCGCCCGGTGCCACGCGATCCGCGACGCCCCCCTGACCCAGGATCACCTGCCGCGCCTGCGCTCCGTTCACGACCAGGACGATCACCGCGTCGAAAGCGTCGGTCAGGCCCGTGATCGCGTCGGCGACGCCCTCGGCGCCCTGCGCCGCAAAGGCGTCGCGACGGCCCGCATCCAGGTCGATGCCGCTGGTCGCCAGCCCGGCGCGCAGGCAGGACAGCGCCGCCCCCATGCCCATCGACCCCAGGCCGATCACGCAGACACGATAGCTGGAATTCACGGTCATGATGCCTCTCCCTCACGGTTTGTCACAATTAGTCACAAACCGCCCGGGCAGGCAACAATTCTTATCGTTTCATCCCGTTTTTTAACATTGTAAAGGGTTCTACCCCCGCGACCGCGCGCGGCGGGACGACAGCAGCAGGTTCGTCTCGGATGTCATGACCCCCTCCAGATTGCGGATGCGGCGCAGAACGTCGTCCAGCTCGGGCAGCGACAGGGCCGATATCTCGACGATCAGGTCCCACCGGCCATTCGTGGCATGGACCGCCGTCACCTCAGGCATGCCGGACAGGCGCGCCATGATCCGGTCGCCGCCGCGCCCCTCGATCCCGATCAGCATCAGCCCGCGCACCGGCGCATCCGCCACATCGCCGCGGGTGATGGCGGTAAAGCCCAGAATCTCGTTCGCTTGCTGCAGGCGGGCCAGGCGCAGGCGCACGGTCGCGCGGCTGACGCCCAACCGCTCGGCCAGGGCCTGAACGGGGGCGCGCCCGTCGCGGCGCAGCTCGGCGATCAGCCTCTGGTCCAGTTCGTCCATTTCGGAATCCCTTCTGTCCGTTTCGGTCAGCAGGGTCACCGCACTGCCGGATTGTCCAGTTGAAACCGGCCCGTTTCGCACAGCATCCTGCCCCAAAGGCCGCAATGCCCCTTTCCCGCAGGAGCCCAAACCATGACCCCGCCCTCCCGCCACGCGATGGTGCCCTTTGTCAGCGTCGATCACATGATGCGCCTGGTCCGCCACATCGGGATCGAGCCGCTGATGGTCGAGCTGGCAGACGCGATCCGGGCAACATGCGCCGCGGCCTGCAGACGGTCACGGCCTTTGGCGTGCTGGCGGATGTGGCGACGGGCTACGCGGTGCTGCTGTCGGAAATGACCATCCTGACCGCGCTGCGCACCGCCGCGACCAGCGCCATGGCCGCGAAATGGTTGGCCCCCCGCGACGCCCGCGTCATGGCGATGATCGGCAACGGCGCGCAGGCCGAGTTCCAGGCCCTGGCCATGAAGGCCGTCTGCGGCATCACCGAGGTGCGGCTGTATGACATCGACCCCGCCGCCACGGCCAAATGCGCGGCGAACCTGGCCGGGCGCGGCCTGCGCGTGACCCCCTGCACCAGCGCCGAGGAGGCGATCTTGGGCGCGCAGATCATCACGACCTGCACCGCGGACAAGCAATATGCCACGATCCTGACCGACAACATGGTCGGCGGCGGGGTCCATCTGAACGCGGTCGGCGGCGACTGTCCCGGCAAGACCGAGCTGGCCCCCGCGATCCTGCATCGCGCCGGGATCTTTGTCGAATATCCGCCCCAGACCCGCATCGAGGGAGAGATCCAGCAGCTGGACCCCGACCATCCCGTGACCGAGCTGTGGCAGGTGATCGCGGGCCAGGCGCCGGGTCGCACGGACGCGGCGCAGGTCACGTTGTTTGACAGCGTGGGCTTTGCCATCGAGGATTTCAGCGCCCTGCGCCACATCCACCACCGCCTGCAGGGCACCGGCCTGTCGCTGGAACTGGACATGATCGCCGATCCCGACGACCCGCGCGACCTGTTCGGCATGATCTGCCGCGCCGAGGCCGACCGGCCCGCGTGACCCGCTGAAGCCCCCGGCGATCAGGCGGCCGAAGGCCCATGCCGGGTGTGCCCGGGCACCATCCCTGATCCGCCGCGCCTCCGGTGGATATGCAGGGCGGCGGGGTCACGCCAGCCGCAGACCCCATGTCGGCGCGGATCGCATCCAGCGCGGTGGGGGAGGTCGGTTCCTGAAGGCCGGCAGGGCGCAGATCTGCCACCGCGGGCTGCGCCTAGCTGCCCGGCGCGGCGGCAGATCCGGCCAGGATGCCGCCGTCGATGGTCAGCTCTGCGCCGGTCATGTAGGCGGCCTCGTCCGAGGCCAGCAGGACGGCCAGCGCCGCGACCTCCTCGGGCCTGCCAAAGCGGCGCATCGGCGTGTCCGCGACCATGGCCGCCTCGCGGTCGGCGCGGTCGGGGCCTTGGCCCAGCATCGGCTCCCACATGGGCGTCATCACCGCAGCGGGGTGGATGGAGTTGCAGCGGATGTTCAGGCCCTGCGCCGCGCAATACAGCGCCACCGTCTTGGTGTGATTGCGGATGGCCGCCTTGGACGAGGCATAGGCCGCGGCCATCGGAATGCCGACCAGACCCGAGCGGGACGAGATGTTGATGATCGACCCCGCGCCCCGACCCCGCATCGCGCGGATCGCATAGCGGCAGCCCAGGAACGTCCCGTCCAGGTTCACCCGGTGCACGGCGTGCCAATCGACCAGCGTGGCATGTTCCGGGTCATGGGCCGGCGGGGTTGCGTCGGACGGCCCTTCGAAGCCGGTGATGCCGGCGTTGTTGACGACCACGTCCACCCCGGGAAACCGGTCCGCGATGTCCGACCAATCGGCCTCGGAGGCGACATCCAGGCGGGCAAAGGTGCCGCCGATTTCGGCGGCGATCGCCTGGCCAAGGGGCATGTCGATATCGGTGACGATGACATGGGCCGCCTCGGCGGCAAAGGCGCGTGCGATGGCCGCGCCGATGCCGCGCGCGGCCCCGGTCACGAGGGCGGTCTTTCCTGACAGTCTGGGCATGATGGTTCCCTGGATGCGGTTGCTGGGCAGGTCTGGGTTACCGGTCCGGTCTGTCCATCGTCACGCACTCCTCATCCAGGTCCCCAGCGTAGCCGCCCGCGCGCGGGCCGGTCAAGACCGGCAGGGGCGCGCGGCATCACCCGATGCCCACGGATCAGCCGACCGCCGCCCGCCTTTGGCCGCGCCACAGGATGAACAGGCCCGACAGCACGATCAGCCCGGACCCCGCCAGCATGCCAAGGGTCAGCGTCTCTCCGAACAGCACGATGCCCAGGGCTGCGCCGAACAGCAGCCGGGTATAGCGGAACGGCGTGACCGCCGAGACGGCCCCGGTGCGCATGGCCTTCATCAGGCAGGAATAGGCGCCCACCCCCACCAGGATGGTCCCGGCCAGCGCCAGGCCCGCCCGTGCATCGGGGATGCGAAAGGCCTCGCCCTGCCACAGCCAGACGATCAGCCCGGCGACCGCCAGCGCCAGAAAGCCGTAAAGGCCCAGGATCGCCGTGCTGAGGCTGCGCGGCGCGGCCCGGCTGGCCAGGTCGCGCCCGGCGAATCCCAGCATGCCCACGACGGCCAGCAGCGACAGGGCCGAGAACCCCTCGGTCCCGGGCCGCAGGATGATCAGCACGCCAGACAGCCCCAGCCCGATGGCGGTCCAGCGCCGCCAGCCCACCCGCTCTCCAAAGATCACGGCGGCTGCGGCCACGACGACCAGCGGCGTGGCCTGCAGGATCACCGTCGCGGTCGACAGCGGGATCAGCGCCAGGGCCAGCACATAGAACAGCCGCCCCGTGATCTCAAAGACGACCCGGACGCGCATGGCGGGCGAGACGACATCGCGGGTCATCAGCGCATCGCCCCGGCGCCAGGCGATCACCGCAAAGATCAGCGCGCCCCCCAGGCCAAAGACGATCAGGATCTGCCCGATGGGCAGCGCGGTCGTCACGGCCTTGACCAGCGCGTCCTCGACGGCAAAGGCCGCCATCGCGGCGATCATCCAGGCGGCGCCGACGATGTTGTGACGGTGGGCGGCTTCGGCGTTCACGGTGCGGGTCCTTCCGGGGCCGGGCTGTGCTGCTGCCCTGCCTAGGGCACGCCGCGCGGTTTCGCAAACCCCGCTCTGCCCGTCAGGTGGGCAGCCGGTGGCCTTGCCGCGCGGCGCGGCGCGTCTCAACCGCCAGCACGGTCAGGCCCAGCCCCGCGGCCAGTGCCCAGAGATGCCACAGGACCGGCGCGATCTGCGGCAGGGTCGCGCCCATCTGCGTCACCCGCACCAGCCCGTCGATCGCCGGGGTCGAGGGGATCAGCTGCGCCACCGCGTTCAGATGCGCAGGGATCGCCTCGACCGGCCAGGCAAAGCCCGACAGGAAGAAGAACGGCAACCCAAGCGCCAGCAGCACGACCTGCACAACCTCTCCGCGCCGGAACAGTGCCGCGACCAGCTGCGCCAGGAACCCGGCCGCCAGCAGGAAGGGCAGGCCCAGCATCATCAAGGCCCCCGGCCCGCCCAGGATCGGCAGGCCATAGAGCACCGGCAGCACGATCAGGTACATCGGCAGCAGCCCCGCCCAGATCGCCAGCCACGCCCCCGCCCGGCCCAGCAGCCGCCAGACCGGATGGCCAGGCAGCGGCCCCCGCCGGGTCGCGGCCAGCGCCAGGCCCATCATCATCGTCTGCTGCAGGATCAGCACGAAGGCCGCAGGCAGGACATAGGTCGCGTAGCCTGCGGCGGGGTTGAACAGCGGCACCTCGACCTGGGTGGCCGGGCTGACCTGGGCCATGGCCACGGCGCGGGGCGTGCCCTGGGCGATCAGGCGCCCGGCCTCGATCTCGGCGCCCATCTGGCGCAGGGGGACGGCGGCGCCCTGCATCACGCGCTGATACATCAGGAAATAGCTGGCATCGGCATAGAGCGCGACGGGGCTTTGATCGCCGCGCAGCAGGGCGCGTTCGAACCCGTCGGGGATCAGCATGACACCGTAAGCGCGCCGTTGGTGGACCAGCCGCGTGGCCTCGGCCATGTCGGGGGCGTGGTGGGTCAGGGCCACGGCCTCCGACGCGTCCACGCGCCGCGCCAGATCGGCCGAGGCGGTCGAGCCATCTTGATCGACCAGCACCACCGGCACATCGCGCAGCAGTTCGGCCCGATAGGGCAGCGGATAGATCACCGCATAGAGGACCAGTGCCAGCAGCACGATCATCCGCACCTGCTTGTCGCCTAGCACGGCGGCCAGTTCCGCGCGGAAGGCGGTGGAAAGCGCGGTCATGGCGCGACCTCCTGCCGGGCCAGGCGCGACAGCTGCGCGAGGATCAGCGCCGCCAGAACGCCCGCGATCACCGCCAGCCACAGGACCGACATGGCGGATATGTCCAGCGGAGTCGCGCGCAGCGACTGGTCGATGCGCAGCTGCACATACCAGGTGCCGGGAATGGCCGCGCCCCAGGCCTGGGCTAGGGTCGACATCGCCTCGCGCGGGAAACCCAGGCCCATGAAGCCGAACGCCGGCGCGGTGATCAGCGCGATCATGCTGGCCGCCCGGCCCATGTCGCGGGTCAGCACGAAGGCCAGCGCCCCGATCATCTGCGAGGCCAGCACGAACAGCACCGCCCCAAGCGCCATCAGCCAAAGCGACCCCCGCAGCGGCACCGCCAGCCAACCATACAGCGCCACATCCGACAGGCCCAGGATCAGCAGGAAGATGATCGTATAGGGCAGGATCTTGCCCAGCATCGCGGGCAGGATGCCGCCCGCCATGCGCATCAGCACGCGCGGATGCCGCCCCGGCCCGAAATCCAGCGACACCGCATAGGCGGTCGCGGCGGCGGCGATGATCTGCAGCACCGTGGGGATCAGCGCGGCCAGCAGGAAATGCACATAATCAAAGGCCGGGTTGAACAGCGCGTGGGCCTGCATCGGGATCGGCTGCAGGGCGACCATGGCCTGAAAGGGCGCCTCTCCCTGGCCCTGACGCACCGACAGGCGCAGGCCGGCCAGCGCGGTGTCGATGGCGTTGCGGGCGCCGCGGGCGACCAGCGATCCGGCGCTCATGTGCTGGTTGTCGTAGAAGGTCACGATCTCGGGGCGCGCGCCCCGGGTGATGTCGCGTTCCAGGTTCTGGGGCATCAGGACCGCGCCGCGCACCGCGCCGGACACGATCAGCGACCGCGCCTCGGACAGGTCCGAGGCGCGATGGGTCACGGTCAGTTCGGGCGCCGCATCCAGCATCCGCGTGACGGCCCGCGACAGGTCGGATCGGTCCAGGTCGATCACCGCCACCGCCATGCCCGTGGGAATGCCCGCGCGAAAGATGCCGCCCAGCACCAGCAGCATGATCAGCGGCAGCACGATCACCAGCCCCGCCAGCGCCGGGCGGCGCGGCAGCAGGCGGATCTCGCGCGCCATGACGGCCAGCATGGCCCTAGGTCATGTTGACAAATGGCGGACCCAAAGGCGTATCGACGTGATATCGATGAAGCCCAGGAAGCTCTCCGCAGTCTTGTCGTAACGGGTGGCAA